>JBOICY010000001.1:0-7747 GCA_050740335.1 Methylococcales bacterium
CCAAGGCTGGACGTATTCTGGATCTTTATGCGCGCACTGGCAGGCAGGTCAACCGTTACGCGACGACGAGTTTGTTCTTTCCACTGACGAAAAGACCAGCATCCAGGCGCGGTTGCGTTTACATCCGAGTCTTCCCGTTGCAGCGGGTCAACCCCTGCGTGTGGAACACGAGTATAAACGCTGCGGGGCATGCGCCTATTTGGCAGCGCTCGACGTCCATCGAGCGAAGGTTTTCGGGCGTTGCGAGGCCACCACCGGTATAGCTCCCTTCGATCGCCTGGTCGATCAGGTGATGAGTCAAACACCCTACCGCGACGCGCACACCGTATTTTGGATTATGGACAATGGTTCCTCGCATCGCGGCGAGCGTTCCGTTCGGCGACTGATGCAGAGTTATCCGCGTTTAGCTCCCGTACACGGACCGGTCCACGCGAGTTGGTTGAATCAAATCGAAATCTACTTCTCCATCGTACAACGCAAGGTGCTTACACCCAACGATTTTCCCTCTCTCGAAACCGTTGCCGAAAGACTTTCGAACTTCGAACGCTACTTCGAGAATATTGCCAAGCCCTTCGAATGGAAATTCACCCGTGCCGACTTGCATACATTGGCCGCAACAATGAGCAAACGTGATGTAAACCGTCAATCGCTTCAGCGGGTTGCCTAGCAAATACGTGTGCGTATTTATGAAAAGGAGTACTTAGGTCCGCTCGTATAATGGATTTATGGTCTGCCTGTTTTTGGGCGGTTCGCCGCTGCCCTGTTTTTTTGGAATTTTTTACCTGTCGGATCTTAATCCGCATTTTAGTGATGTGCGACTCCTTCTGCGACCACGGCAAAATCCGCAAACGCACCTTGGCGAACCTGACCCATTGGCCGTCCGCAACGGGTCGAGCATTTCCGCGTATTGTTAGGCGGCGGCGTGGCGGTGTCCTCGGCTTCCGAGGTCATGACCGTTGAACGCTCACTTCCGCAGGCAGGCATGTGGCGGCGGTGTTGGGTACCTTGCGGGCGTGGGGATCGGGGTGGTTCGACGCGGCGCCGCTTCGCTTGCGGGTGTTGTTGGAGGCGATGGTCGCGATGCGGGTGGTGGAACCGGCTTCGAAGCTGGCCACTTGGCGGATACTGGATGGCGAATGAGTTGGTTCACCTCGCTGCGGGCGATGCAGATTCGTAAGTTGCAGGAGACCCGGGGTCCTTGGCAGGTGTCGCGGTTCTTTGATCCCGGCTGGATCGAAGTTTCCAGCTCCGACTATCCGGGCGAGCGGTTGGTGGTGTGCCGCAATCCGCTGTTTGCCGAGGAGCGCTCCGAATCGTTCGCCCGGTCGTCCGGCAAATACAACCGGGCATCGATCGGACTCGCTGGAGCCCTTCGACCCAACGCCGCAAACACCCCGACCGGACAATTATCTACCTTACCCAAGCGCCCGTTCCACTGGCGGGCAACCCCCGCCGACGCTTGGCTGGGGCCGAACCTGAATGCCCGCCACCGGATGCTAGCCGGCGAAACGGCCGGCGCGGACGTCTGAAACGCTCCCGATATGGAACAATCGTTGTTGTGGCTCGGTGTCGCGCTCGCGCTGGGTGGAGCGCTTTTGTTGCTTCAATTCGAAAGGTTGACTGATCAAAATGCCGGGCTCGTCATCCTCTTGATTCTTTCCCTGGCCAGGTACATTGACGGTCTTCGCATCGGCTGGCGGTTTGCGTTGGTCGGAAATTTTCTTGGCCTGGCCGCGGTGTCGATCGCCTATACCGAAAATTTTATTACCTTATTGTTTTCAATCGCCGCGGTTACCATCGCAATCACCGTATATTCGCAAAGGGGTATTGCCGCGGGGCAAAAAAACCCTGATAGCTTAATCGACCTGACCCCGTTCTGATTTTTGCTTGGTGCTTCCTGCCGGTGAATATTGCTTTACGATATATAATGGTCTATTTTTAGTCTCGTTAAACGTTCTTGCCAAGTATTCCCCGATAATTCCTATGGTAATCAGCTGGACTCCTCCCAGGAATAAGATGACAGCCATCAACGAAGGGTATCCTGCTACCGGATCCCCATAAAGGAACTTTTTTAAAACCACGACGATTGCATATAAAAAAGCCGCCAAAGCGGTAATTACACCAATATAGGATGCAATTTTAAGAGGCTTTGTAGAAAACGATGTGATGCCTTCTAATGCAAAGTTCCATAATTTCCAGTAGCTCCATTTTGTATGACCCGCATATCTCGGATCTCGGCGATAACGAACAGCGGTCTGAGGAAATCCAACCCAGGAAAACAAACCTTTCATGAATCGATGCTGTTCACGTAACCTTTTTAATTCGTCCAATGCCCTGCGGCTGATAACTCTGAAATCCCCGGTATCTTCTGGAATATTTATATAGGATAATATTTGGATGAATCTATAAAATAGGTTGGCACTCAATTTTTTAAATAACGTCTCGCCTTCTCTTTGAGATCTCTTCGCGTATACGATATCGTAGCCTTCGTGCATTTTAGAGAGCAGATCAGGAATGACTTCCGGTGGATCCTGAAGATCGGTGTCGATTACAACAATAGCGTCACCTACTGCGTGATCGAGTCCGGCGGTTAATGCCAACTCCTTTCCAAAGTTACGACTTAAGTCTATCACGGATACATGCTCATTTCCGTTTCTAAGATCATTAAGAATATTAATGGTCTGGTCCTTGCTTCCGTCGTTGACGTACAGTATTTCATATTGCACACCTAATTCGTTAAGGACCTTGATCAGACGAGCATGAAACGCCGGGAGTACTGCTTCTTCATTATAGGCCGGAGCTACAACCGATAAAAAAGATGGATGGGCATTACTCGTACCTTTTTCTGAATAATCGTTAGTTTCCTGTTGCATTCGCTTTCTCTTGAAACGTCCAGAACCGATTACCGATAAAATTCCAAATTAATACAGATCCTGTTGCGATTACCTGCCCTAGCAGGTAGTGCAATTTGAAAATCGTTGTAGTAATTGCCATGATTGCCGAATTGAACGCCAAGCCGATGAGCGCTACCGCGAAAAATTTAACCAATGCTTCCGTGTGCTTTTTGTTGCTGCGAAATGTGAATGCGTAGTTCAAAAAATAGTTAACGAGTGCGCCCATCACAAAACCGAACCCGGAAGCGATGACGGCTTGAACATCCAATAAACGGACTAGCAGAATTAGACTGGAAAAATGAGCTGCGGTCCCGATAACGCCAATCCCTGCAAATTGGATAAACTGGGCCAGAGTCGGATTTCTTTTAAGTAGAGAACGCACCAAGGTAATGTTTCGAGGGTCCGGCGGTAATTATCAAGTATAAGATATTTATGAGAGTCGCGTGGACTGGAATGGTGGCTTTGTCTTATCGGTAGGTGATCGCTTTCGAAAACCGACGAGATCCACCTCTCTGAGATACGGGCGTTTCCGGGAAAAGACTAGTAGGCAGTCAATTTGAATCACATAAATCCGTCATTCCGGCAGGGATTGCCGGGATCCAGTTGCCAAGGACGGCCACTGCAGCGATCACATCCTGGTGTTCTGGACCCCGGCAATCCCTTATATCTGCCGGGGTGACGAGTCACTTCGATTTAACATGACTGACTACTAGTGGCTTCCTCTAATCCGGAGAATCGCGAAACTCCGCTTCTATAATGCCTCTTGGCGACCTGTTTAGGTTTGAGGGAAGGGAGATCTTGATTCATCCGGATTTGAGTTCGACCGTTATCTTCTCTGCTATCGGGTCACCCGCTCGTTCTTCGACAGGAATGGGCTCCCCATCTTCAAGGAAAATTTCCAGATAGCCTTCAATGGCATCTTTTACCATTGATCTTGCTAATTCCAGGGTATCTCCTTCGGTAATAACGCCCGGCAGAGCCGGACACGTAACGGTATACCCACCCTCAACAGCCGGTTCAAATAACACCGTGTAGGTGTATTCATTGTTGATTACTTATTCTGTATGGCTTTTCATAATAATCATGCCAGCACTCCTGTCACACAGGCCAAAATCATGGCTTGATTTCCGGGACGCCTTCTTCTCGATCTTTTCGAGAGATGGCGCCAGGCCTCTTTTGATTTCTCGGCAACTTGAATGCTTCTTTCTCTGCCTCAACTATCGTTGCATCTTTTCCACGATCGTTTCGCTTCGCAAGCAGCCGGCAGCCATCGCGGCGGGAATATGTGGAGATTCGGCACGATCCGTGCTGGAAGCCAAAGGATGGAAATAGTGGCGCTGGAACAGAATCGAAGGATGACCGGAAAAAATCGCAAAACCGGAATTCCACTCAATTTTACATCGAGCCAAAAACTTGGAGGCCGAATAAAAACCCGCGCGCTTTGATCGAAAAGCGCGCGGATCTTTTTCTGCGAATCAAGTCCCCTCAGAATTCCAGGCGCGCGCCGATCACCACTTTGTGGCTGCTCACATTGTGATAGCCCAACAGCGTATCGTAAGCCACGAAAGCCGTGATGCCTTTGGCAAAAGTCCCGGATATCCCGCCGCCCACGGTCGCATAATTCCGGGTAGGATCCGTTGTCGCAATGTTAAACGATAGCGCGAGGGGATCGCCCACGAAGCTCGCGCCGATATTACGGCTGTTATCTTTATATTCGTGGGTCCACGCAGCGCGAAAGTAGGGTAGCAATACTCCGAACGAAGTACTGACCGCATAAGAGGTTTGTGCACCCAGTGTGGTCCTCAAAGAACGAACGTTCTGCCGGCCGAAACGCGCCGCCCAGCCGTCACCCCCGGTTTCCTGGTAGCCATCCACCTCCAGACTCGAATAATCAAATCGGGCAAACGGATTCAGATTGAAGCTTTCGTAGGAATAATCATACCCCCCGCCAAAACTTACGGAATATTGTCCGCCTCCCGGAGACCCGGAAGTACTGGTATTGACAACATCAGGGGTTGGGGCGGTAATGGTATATTGAATGTTACGTTTGATGTCGTAATCCGTGCCGCCGTAGGACGCGAGCGCATCGAGATGGACATTATCGACCACATAATAGCTTCCATAAATTGAACCGGTATAAGAATTACTCTGCGCGCGACCGCCGGAAAGGTCGAAATAGGAATCTCCCGCCAAATAACTGAAGGCGGTACCGACGATGAGGTTGTCCATTAAACGCATGTCGGCGCCTAGTGTCACCCCGCCGCTCTTGAAGTTATAACCCAGATCCTGAAAAGTCGAATTGACATCGCCGGCCTGATAATTGGTGTTCACCCAGACCCCGAACGGAGAAACGATCGCATCGTCCGCTCCCGCGGCGCCGCCGGAAGCCGGCTGGGCCGCGCTGCCGTTCTGGTAGAATGCGAATCCCGCGTACCGGTTTGGAGAATTCAAACTCGCACGAAGGTCCTGGAGGCGGGTTTCGATCGCGCTGCCGATGACCCTTAATTGGGAAGCCGTGGTTCGGGTCGCTGTGATACCGGCGGAAGTCAATTGCTCTGGCGAGACTTCACGAACTCCTTGCTCCTTTTGCGATGGAATCGCTGCAGGCACCAACGCATTGCAGCGATCGCGGAAATCTTGTTGCAATGAGGAGTTTCTAAAAAAACAGGCATCGAATATTACATTCGACGTATTGGTTTGAGTCGTGTTGAGCGTAGTGCCTTGCGTAAGCGGATTGCTCGGGACGGTCTGCGCCAACAAGTGACCCCTCCAGTCAGGTGTGAGCAGTGCTACAATTCCGCTAATGATGTAAATAATTGTAATGGATATCGATCGAAAGCTTATTCGCCCTTTAGAATACTTATTCATTGGACCCCCCTAACTGTCTGATAAACATGATGGATTCCAGCAGCAATCCCAATCGGAGTAAACGACGAACCGGTTACCTATTACCGTCACGCAAATCACGATCAGTACAGCCAGGATCGATGAATTCAGCAGCCGGATCGCACCCTCCAGCGAGGATAGTATGCGATAAACGCTGACTATTCCACAGGCGAGCAAAATAATCAATGTAAAAAACCGTCCGTACCCCTTTCGGCACAGCATTTCCGGTAGCTGATCAGCTAACCGGAGGCACCCATCCGGGAAATACGGAAACGGCGCGTCAACTATCCGCCGTTACGCGATCATCGGCTTACTTCGCGATCGAGGATGCGATGTTGGGACTGCTCGGATTGACGTTTACCTCTCTGGTTTTGGGCACGACGACCAGATCCATGTCTTCCAAATCGATAGCACCGGTAGCCGTTCCAGCGCGGTACCTTTTTCCAGCACCGAACAACTCATGGTACTGTACGGCCAGCGCCGCCATGAGTCCGCCGCGCGGGTTCTGGCGTTGTTTGAGATTGTGCGCGGCCACCTGCGGAACGGTCTCGGGAATCATCGCGTGAAAGCGGAGCCTCACGGCGCGGTCTGGCAGGCTTTCCAGGGCACCACGACTCACAACGCCTGCCACACCTGCCCGACGCATCTGATCCTCGACGGCCAACTGCCGACCCAGATCACCGGCAACCGGGGACTGCAACGCCACATGATTATCGAGTTCGCCGACTGCATGCTGATGCCGCGCTCGATCAACAACGTCGACAGCGCGGTCGATGACATCCTGGGTCGAAAGGTCTTCGCCGGCGCGGCCGAGAGGGTGCTCAACGAGCCCGGAGCCTCGTGGCGTGATGGGCTTCGCGTATACCGAGAAACAATGCGCGAAGTGCTGGGTAGTGTGGCGGAACTGTTCAACCAACCCCGGGGAAGCGGGTTTCAGGCCGGCGACGCCGAAGTACAAGAACAGTTGGACATCCTGAGCGCTTACTACGAAGGACTGTTTCTCCACGGCGAGAACAAGATCCAGATCGCGAACTTCGTGGTTCAGGTCAATCAGGAAATGGGGCTGCCTTAAGCTTCAACGCCGTTGATCTCTTCATATAAAGCAAAGATTCCCGGACAAAAATAGCGGGCCAATACAGACCCGCCAGATCGCTACGCCCCGTCAATCCCAACTCAAGGCCCCACCGGTCTGATATTCCGTGACCCGGGTTTCAAAGAAATTTTTCTCCTTCTTGAGGTCCAGGACCTCGCTCATCCACGGAAAGGGATTCGTCGCGCCCGGAAATTGTTGCGGCAGACCGATTTGCGAACAGCGCCGATTCGCGATGAAGCGCAGATATTCTTCGAACATCGGTGCGTTCAGACCCAGGACACCCCGATGCATCGTGTCGCGCGCATACTGGGTTTCGATATCGATCGCCTCGAGGATCATCCGGGTCATTTCGTTTTTGAACTCTTCGGTCCACAGATGCGGATTTTCCAGTTTGATCTGGTTAATTACGTCGATTCCAAAATTCATGTGCATGGATTCGTCGCGCAGAATATATTGAAACTGTTCGGCGGTGCCGGTCATTTTATTGCGCCGGCCCATGGACAGGACCTGAACGAAACCGACATAAAAGAAGATGCCTTCGAATACGACGTAGAACGCGATCAGCTCGCGCAGCAGCTTGCGATCGTTTTCAGGCGTGCCGGTGCGAAAGTTCGGATCGCTCAGATGCTTGGTAAAGGACAGCGCCCATTCGGCTTTTCGGGCAACCGCCGGGACTTCGCGATACATGTTGAAAATTTCGCCTTCGTCCATTCCGAGCGACTCGACCACATATTGATAGGCGTGCGTATGCAGCGCTTCCTCGAAAGCCTGCCGGAGCAGATACTGGCGGCATTCCGGGTTGGTGATATGGCGATACACCGCGAGTACCAGATTATTCGCGACCAAGGAATCCGCGGTCGAAAAAAAACCCATA
>JBOICY010000002.1:0-3047 GCA_050740335.1 Methylococcales bacterium
TAATCGACTCTGCTGACATTGCCACATTAATTGGCCTGGCCCAGTTCGAGGGATACCTGGCATTTTCAAGTACGCTCAGCAAAGTGCCGGAGTTTATCGAGCTGATCAGATTCAATGTCGACTACTACAATGCCTCGGGCGCAATTTCAACAGTGCATGATCAGGCCGTATTTGCCCCAGCCTATCCTCCAAGTTTGCATTCGCTCGGGAAAATGGAGGTCGTGGAAACCAGAGATATCGGGACCGCGCTTATCTTCATCAATAGCCTATCGTTCCATGCCACTCCAATCTCGGCTCGTGTGGACGTCAAACGGCATGACGGTGGCTCCATACCGATCGGTCAATTCGAACTTCAACCCCGAGGATTGCTGAGGATCGAGCTCGGCAAAGAGCAGCCGGATCTCGAAAACTTCCTAGCCGGCAAATCCGGGCAGGTAGTCGTTGAATCCGATTTTTATATCAAGCGTGCCGCCGTTGCTCAATATTCGAAAGCTGGCTTTGCGCGCTGGTACAGCGTCAATCATTCCGAGGAATATCGCGGCAAGCCGCCTTACGTGACGCGCGAAATGAGCGAAGCCGCGCACGTAAGTCATAACGGCTCAATGGCTCCTATGCCCTTCTTCCACAACCACCTTGGCCTCACGACGGACTTTGTGGTTTTCCATGACGTGACTGACGCTGGGGCTCAGCAGGTTTATGGAATTAGGCTATTTGATCAAAATGGACATGTCGTATTCCAAGACGACAGCGTGGTTACTGTATTGCTTCATGGCACGGCACGGTTATCCCTCAAGGATTACCTGCCCATGGACCGAGAACTCTTCGGGCTAGCGCAGATCTTCCTTGCCAATTCACCCCACAATGAACGTTGGGCAACCAGCTTTCCAGTCGACGCGCATTACATTCTCGGCGACAATTTGTGGGACGCCATGTACTCACAAGGATCCTACAAGTCTATTAACGCCGGGGAAGGATCGAGAACCCGAGTGTTCAGCCGTGCGTATTACGACGACCAGTTCAAAACCGATTTGGTTCTCTTTTATGCATGCAGCACACCGAGCGAAACACAGGAGAGGCCCGAGTCTTTGACTCAGGTGACAATCTGCGACCCTGCGGGAAAAATTGCGATCACGCGCGAAGTGCGGCTGAAACCACTAACTACCCATGTCCTCGATCTTGCCAAATTATTCCCGGAAATGAAAATGTTCGGACTTAAACCTGGCTCGGCATGCGGCGTTTATATACGCGACGTTAAAGCCAAGATCATCGCTATTCACATGACCAGGAATTCACAGAATACCTCGGTAGCAACAGATCATTTCTACGGCGGATAACACGTGCCTCCAATCCTTCGCCCAACGCGTCAAGAAGTGACAACCTCTGATTACCAGCTTGTCGAGTCGTTTCTGGACTACCTAATTGACCCAAACGAGTGCATTGACACATATGGCAGATCTTACCTTTCGGATCTTGAGTTTATCGCAATTGAAAATTTTTATTTTGACCGAGAGACACAACTCTTTCCAGATCCCGACATACAACAGGTCTTCGGAAAGATTTGCCAGACTTATGGATTGAAATCGCTTGGCGATCTTGCGGAATTTGTCCGCATCCACCCATCGATTAGAATTGCAAATCTGCGGCCTCGCATGAGTTTCAAGTTGCTGAAAGAGTTTGAGTCTGGCTCTAAATTATCGGGTTTAGCTGGTGGTCCTCCCGAAACTGCTATAGCGCTAAACAACGAGTTTCAGAAAATATGGTCTACTAGAGCGATTCAAGAAACGCCCATCAGCTCTCCTGATGTGTACGAGCTCTACCTTGGGGCAGATCGACTGAATCCATGGACATTTTTGTTTAAGCGGGCAATCGCGTGCCGGATGTTGTCACGGGATGCTCGCGTAGTGTGCATCGGACCGCGATGGAACAGTGAGATACTTTACTTTCGGAAGAATCTTGGGTTAACCAACACGATTGGCGTCGACTTGGTGTCTAACGATCCCGACCTCGTGGTGACTGCCGATATGCATAACTTGCCTTTTGCAAACTCATCGGTTGACCTCATTTTCTGCCGTGGAACGATTGACAAGTCTTATGATATTCGCGTTTTGGCGGCCGAGATGGTACGAGTAATCAAGGATGGCGGTCTTTTAGCGATCGAAACAATAGGCCCGTACTGGCACGGTGTAAACCCGCTTGGGAGGACGGATGTAAAAAACTCAAAGAATCTTCGGAAGTTATTTAAAGGCAAAGTGGCGCAGGTCATTTATGAAGATGACTACAAATTGGGCGTAACCCAGAGCGCCGTGACAAATGCGATAAGGATGTTCATCCAGATATGTAAATCCCATGTTTTAACACCGAAGTTATCCGTAAAATTTCCAAAGCTATTGTTTTCCCACTTCAATGCCTATCGGAAACTCCTTCTTCGTGCAAGAATTCGGTGGCGTCGCCTCGTCTCATAAGCTGTCGCTCACGACCTAAATTCAACCTTGCTCGTGCCCGTGCAAGAGCGGGGCGATGCATGGCGAAAAAGTGGTAATGTGCGGAAAGCTCACCTTTTCGGAAGATTAGGATCGAAGTGATGCAGTACAACGTCATCGAATCCCTGCCGAGGGATACCAAACTGCCTTGAACTACCAGGGCACCAACCTTTCCGGGGACAACGTCATCTGATATGTATTGGCAGAGCATTGCTGTGCCAGACAACCAAGAGCAGCTTCATTTCGAGGTCGAAAGCGGCACAACTCAAGGGTTCGTCATCGCCGTTGAAAGGGCGTGGCTTGCGTGAAGCAATTTAGCTATCTAACGAAACTCGCACGGTTCGCATTTAAGTCAAATCCGCTGCTATTTGCATGCGTTCTTATGGCGGTGCTGTCGGTTGGCGTGGAACTGTTGGCGATGAGCTATCTACTGCCCATATCTTCGCTTGCGTCGAATCTACCGCCTTCCGAAGATAGTCTACCGCTAAAGATTTTCAGATGGCTAGGGTTGGCGCCGAGCATACGGCTCTTGCTTCTTGCATTCGTCATCTTATTCCTGGCCAGAAT
>JBOICY010000003.1:0-4630 GCA_050740335.1 Methylococcales bacterium
AACCGCATCGCGCGGAAACCGCCGTATTGGTTTGCTCACTGGAAATTGCTGGTTGCATCGGCTGGACGATAGGAGCCGGATGAGCGGAGACGTTTGCCCGTCCGGTTCTGTGAGCGCCCGGAGGGGAAGTTCCTCTGGGCGACTCGACTTGTGGTGTTGTGTCGGAGTTCGGCGGAAGCCGATGCCGCCCTGGCCGAAGTACGGGCTTGGGTGGCGGCGAACGGATTACGCCTGCATCCCGATAAGACCTGCATGGGAGACAACCGGCAAGCCGGGCAGGGTTTCGACTTTTTCGGCTACCGATTTGAGGCCGGGAACCGCGGCAGGTACGCAAGAAAAGCCTGAAATCCTTCAAGGACAAACTTCTGGTTAAAACCCGGCGGACACGCGGGATCAGTCTCCAGGCTATGGTGGCTGACCTCAACCCGACGCTACGCGGCTGGTTTGGCTATTTCAAACACACCCACCGCTCTACATTCCGACGGCTGGAAGGGTTGCTGAAAGCAACCGTTTGCGATTGGACCGGGTTTCTACGCCGCCGCTTGCGGGCTTGGCTGCGCAAACGGGAAAAGCGCCCCGGATTCGGGCGCTGTCACGCTGACAACAAACGCTGGCCGATTACTTTCTTCGCAGCCGCCGGGCTGTTCACCTTATTTCCAGCCTGGCAAGCTGAGAAGCACTCCCGATGAGGTAACCATCTTCTGGAGAGCGGTGTGCGGGAGAACCGCCTGCACGGTTCGGAGGGCGGGGAGGACGACAGTCCTCCCCAACCCCTATACAAAAGTAACGCCAGCAATTGTCGTTTCATAACAGTTCTCCTGTGTTGGTTGATAGCGGAACGCATTTTCCAGATTTATGGATATCGCACTCCCCGCAGAAATGCGGGTTGCCTTATCAATCAACTTGTGGCAGACGAAGTCTCTGTTTTGATCAACGGCCCCGGGACTAAACGAGTTTGGCGGAATCGGCGGAACCAATTCGAGGTTCCAGCCGAAAAAAGGGAGAAAAGCGGGGCGCTTCTTGATCTTCCCCAACTATAGTTCCTCATGCCGTGCCGAGATTAAGCCAAACCGTTTTTGACGGGATACCCCATCACATCACGCGGCTTGGAAACCGGCGAGAAATCGTTTTTTTACGGATAACGATCGGATGGTCTGTCTTGATTTGTTGGAAAGGAAGAAGGATAGGTCCCAATGTCGTTAAGCCGTTCATGGTTCGACAAGCTCACCACGAACGGCTTAACTTAACGACATTGGATAGCGTCCCTTTTTTCTTCTCGTGAACCGCCCGGTTCGGAACCGCATGCCGGGTGGTGTGGTAACCGTGGGTTAGAAACCCGCGGTTACCCGATTAGTCGTAGACATGCGCCACAATATCGTTGCTCGAAGCGTGAACAACAGGCGCAAGCGTGACATGATAAAGCTCTTTTCGAAGTCCTGGCGGAACGCACTCGTCAAGCAGCACGCGCATCGGCGATTAAATGGGCTTTCGCCTGTTCGAGGGCTGCAATCGCAAGGTCGCGAGTGACCGTTGGAAAGTCATCAAGGAACTGCGCCAGGGAATGACCGCCCTCAAAATAATCGATAAGCGTTGTATAGGAACGCGCGTTCCCACGAATACCGGCGTACCACCGAGGATGTCAGGATCAGAGTGAACTACCGATGACTTTGTCATGAAACTGTCCCTCAGAAAGCTCCCATGGATGAAAATTACCACTGACGCGGGCTGTTAAGCGAAGCCTCGCGTTGCACAGCGGTTCAAGGTAACCGGCCAGGCGCGCGGGGTTCGCTTCGACTTTGGCGGTCAGGTCGTCGCTGGTAGAAAACTTATGGATAATCGAATCTGACAAAGTAGAATTATCCAAGCGGTCTATTGAACACGCTCGACGCCCGTACCGCGCGCCGGGTTCAGTCCATGCGGTTGGATGATTCCGGTCGAAAATGCGATCAGCAAAAAAATAAACAACACGATGGACAGGGTGATTCGCGCGGTGAGGGCTTTCGCCGTGCGGTGACTTCCGTCCTTGTCTTTGACCAGATAGAATAATGCTGAAGTCAGGCTCACAAAAATAACTAACAGGGCCAGTATAATTACAATTTTTATGATCATGTCGGGACGTTCAGCTTTAAGTTTACTCGGCTATTTTGAGCCAATAACCTGAAAATTTCCATATCCGGCACCGCGTTGCCCGCGACTCACTGAATTCCCGTCCTGGGTTCATGGCAGAAAACCTGGATCATGTGCTTAGTCAGCCGACACCAATTCACGACCATCGTACCCTGGGGGGGCTGCCTGCTGGCCTGCTCCGTTCTGATCGCTCTGGGTTTTTGGCAGTTGCAACGCGCGGATCATAAAAAGGGTTTGATAGAATTGCTGGAATCGCGGCGACAAGAAGCGCCGCTCAGATTGGCCGGCGAAACCCGGGACTTCGAGAATTTGCTTTTTCACCGGGTTCTGGTCTCGGGACATTATGATGTCCGGCATCAGTTTTTGCTGGATAATCAGGTTGTCGATGGTCGTATCGGTGCGTTCGTGTTGAGCCCTCTGAAAATCGACGGCTCGCAACAAGCCGTACTGATCAACCGGGGTTGGGTCCCGATGGCGAATCGTCGAGTCGTGGACAGCGATCTGAATATTCCGAAACCCGGCGTCATCGTCGAAGGGCTCGTCAATCATTTTCCCGGAGTCGGCTATCAACTCGAAGGCGCCGAAGTTCCGGGTGGCGGATGGCCGGGACTGATCCAAGTGGTCGATCCGGAAACTTTGTCCCGTATACTCGGTTATCCGGTATTGCCTTTTCAGGTCCTGCTGAATCCGGATGTCCAGCCCGGATTTGTGCGTAAATGGAAGATAACGTATCCGGTCAGCCCGGAAAAGCATCGTGCTTATGCGATCCAATGGTTCCTACTCGCGGCGATTTTAATCGCGACGGCGGTCTGGAACGGGGTACGGAGCCATGAGTGAGTCGAATGGAAATGGCCGATCCCGGTGGATTCTGTGCCTGCTCGTCGTGCTATGCGCCGGTCCCTTCGTAATCGCGCTGGTTTTATATAGCAATGGCTCCGGGTTGATTAGTTCGAATCATTACGGCACGCTGATCCGCCCCGCGATTCCCGTCAGCCGGAGTGAATTGGTCGGTTTTGATTCATTTTCAACGGAGAATCTATCGGAAGTTCCGGGGCGCTGGATTCTGCTTCATTTCGTCACCCATCACGGATGCGGCCTGGTGTGCCGGAAGTCTCTTGAAAAAACCCGTCAGGTCCGGCTGATGCTGGGCAAGGACCTGATGCGGGTGCGCCGGGTCGTAATGGTCATGGCGGAAATTTCAGCAGCCGATGCGAATCCATGGTGGGCGGAACACCCCGATCTGCTGCGGATCTTTTCAACCCGTGAATTGGAGGGGGTCGCTGTGTCGGCGATGGGTTCTCCGATTCGCGATGGAAGCTTGATGATCCTGGACCCGATCGGTAAGTTCATGATGTGGTACCCGGCCGATTTCGATCCTTACGGCCTGAAAAAAGATTTGCAACGATTACTGCTGGTATCGCAGATCGGCTAGTCGTTGAATAAAATACAGGTGAGCGACTGATATGTTCAGAAATCTGGCATTGTTGATTGTGTGTCTCGCATTTTGCATGGTGCTTGCGGGAGCCTTTGTCCGTTTATCGGATGCCGGGCTGGCCTGTCCGGACTGGCCGGGTTGTTTCGGACAACTGGGCATGCCGGACAGCCGGATATTTACCGATCAAGCCGAACAGACCCGGGGTGTTTTTCCTCCGGACCTCGGAAAGGCCCGCATTTCGATGTCGCATCGTTACCTCGCGGGATTGACCGGCGGGCTGATTCTGGTTTTCTGGCTGGCTTCATTTTTCGTCCGGGTTCACCGGAAAACGGCCATCCTGCTCACCACGCTGCTGGCGGCTACCGTCGTGTTGCAGATCACGATCGGCATGGGAGTTGTGCACTTCAAGCTGATGCCGGTGCTCGTGCTGGCGCATCTCCTGTCGGGACTGCTCACGCTGAGCCTTGCATTCTGGATTTTCCTGCGCATCAATCCCAAAGTAAGCTTTGTCGAAAGCCGGAGCGCTATCGGCCTTTGGGCAAAGTTTTCGCTGTTGGTGCTGGTGCTCGAGATTATGCTCGGAAACTGGACCGGGGCGAATTATGCCGCCCTGGCTTGTCCGGATTTTCCGACCTGTCTGGGTTCCTGGTGGCCGCACGCCGATTATTTCCGGATATTCTCCGTGTTTCAGGGAATCGAATTGAACTATCAGCGCGGTGTTTTGAGTCATGACGCGCGCATTGCCATCAACTGGTTGCATCGCCTCGGTGCTTTCCTGTCATTTCTAGTGCTTGGTGGGCTCGCGCTTTCTCTGAGTTCCTCGAAACGCCGGCGAAGGCTGCGCAAAGCCGGCGTCTCGCTCAGCGCGCTGTTGCTGGTTCAGATCGCATTGGGAATTGGCATGGTGATCTTTCGGATGCCGATCCCGGTCGCGGTGGGGCACAGCGGTGTCGCAGCCCTGATGCTCCTAACCGTGATTTACATCAACTTCTGGGCTAGCCGTGAAATCGGTACGGCCGCTGAAACCCTGGTCGGACTGAGGCCGCCGCCGGCCGCGGCCGGCGGCGG
>JBOICY010000004.1:0-17099 GCA_050740335.1 Methylococcales bacterium
CAGACGGTTTACGGTGATTCTCCGCCCGGATATTCTGCGCTCTGCGTCGCTCCCCTGCCGAAGTCCTCGGCGGAACCGGCGCGATGGAGGTTTCGGCTGGTATCTCCGCGTTGAGCCGGGGCTTGAAGCCCGGCCGGGTCTGATTCTGCGGGATACAGAACTCCCGGCGCCAATCGGCGACCGTCTGCGGCCGTTGCGTCGGACGGACCCGCAGCGCGTGGTCGATGGCCTTCAGGAAGTGCTCCGAGTAACGGTCCTTTCCGACTTGCCCGATGTCCGCCAGAGGATCGGGCGCGGATTCGAGGATGGCGCCAGCGCGAAGGTTCGCGTCCCGAGGTTGCTCCCCTGTGACCGCTTGATAGAGTGGCGCCGAGGCCGTAGAAATCGGTCCACGGTCCCTGTTTCTCGCCCTTGCTGTAGTACTGCTCGTAAGGCGCATAGCCGTGCGAGACCAGGGTCGTCAAGGTGCGGGTCTCGACACCCAGGGCCTGGCGCGCGGAGCCGAAATCGATCAGCACCGGCGAGCCGTTGGCGCGAATGAAGAGGTTGGCGGGCTTGATGTCGCGGTGGATGAACCCGCGTTCGTGGACGGTCTCGAGACCATCGAGGATGGGCAGCACGATTCGTAACAGTTCGTCCTCCGCCAGCGTCCCGCGCCGGGTCAGGATGTCCTTCAGGTTATCGCCGTGCTCGTATTCCATGACCATGTAGCCGGTTCGGTTGGCCTCGAACACGGTCAGGACCCGCACGATATTCGGGTGCTTGAAGCGGGCCAGGGTTTTGGCCTCGGCGATGAAGCGATCGAGCCCCCATTTGAACTGTTCGCCGTGGGTGTCGGCCGCGGGTTGCACGGAAAAATCCGGCTCGCGCACCGCGAGTTCCATGGGCAGGTATTCCTTGATCGCGACTTCCTGGTCGAGATTCAAGTCACGCGCGAGATAGGTGATGCCGAAGCTACCCTGGCCGAGCACCCGCTCGATGCGATACCAGTGCAGTTCGTAGCCCGGTTTGAGCGCATTGCGATGGATCGGTTGTGTCATGTCCAATGTCCCGGCGCGGTAGTTTCGTCCGGATCGTCAGGGGTTATAAGGGTGGAAGTACACCGGCATGGCCACTCCGTGAACAGTTTCGGTTTGGTTGCAATGATTGCGGACGAAGACCCCGCGAGATCGATCGTTCGGATTTCCGGTCCCTATTTCTCGACAAACGATTCAAGCGGAGGATCTTTTCGGTCGCTGGGATCGGATTACCCCGGCCTGTGCGCTGAGGTGAGTTTACCGGCATCATTGCCAGAAAACCAGACGCGTTCATTGGTCTGGTTATTGCGCTAATACCAAAACAACGTGGTTTTGTCCGGCTTTTGATGCGGCGTATCTTCCAAAGTGGGAATGGCTGCCGAAGTAAATCTCGTAATGCTCTCGTCATAAAATTTGGATATACTGGCTGGATGTCTAAATTCGGTCAACGTCATTCCGAAGCGTCTTTATCCGGGCTGAGTTTTACTCGGTCCGCGCGCAACCGATGGCGGCTTTTTCGGGATCAACTGGTTCGGTATGCGATGGCGATCGGGGGTATCGGCGTGATCATTGCGATCACGCTGATCTTCTTCTATCTCGTTTACGAAGTCGTCCCTTTATTTCAGGCTCCAAGCATAGACCGGATCGCGGTGTATCCGGCCGTGGGGCAGGGGAATACCTTACTCGTTGCGCTGGACGAACAGGCCGAAATCGCGGTGCGCTACACCGATCGCGGGGAGGTCTTGTTTTTCGATACGGAGCACGGCGGCCTGATCCGCCGAGCGTCCCTGGGATTGGCGGGCGAGGTCCGGATCAGCTCGCTGGCACAGGGGGATCCTTCAACCGGCATCGTCGCCATCGGCCTCAGCGACGGCAGCGTAAAATTAGTGAAACATCGATTCGTCGTGAGCTATCCGAACGATGTCCGGAGCATCACACCCGAACTGGAAACCCTGTTCCTAGATCAGGAACTGCGCATTTTTGAAGCGGGAATCCCGGTCCAGAAAATTGCGGTTCAAAGTTCGGAGGAAAGGACCACGCTGGTTGGCTGGTCAAAAGACGCTCCGGTCTCGGTGTTACGTCTTGAACTCGAAGAGTCGTTTCTAAGTCAGGAACGCACGCTGAAGCGCTCCGTCCATCCGATTAAATCGCTGCTCGAAAGCGTAAGTTATCTGTTGCTCGGCAAAGATCAGCGGGTCGCCTACGTTGCGGACCGTCAGGGTATCCTGGTTCGATATTCGATCGGCCCGGACGGGCGCATCGAATTCGATCAGCAGGTCCAGGTCGTCAAAGCCGGGGAGAGGCTCACGAGTCTGGCATTTTTGAGTGGCGATATTTCCTTGCTGGCTGGCGGATCGAACGGCGCGATCACGCAGTGGTTTATTGTCAAGGCCAAGGATAATCGCGGTGAACTGACCCGGATCCGGGAATTTCATGCGCAACAATCCGCGATCACCGCGATCGTGTCCGAATTTTCCAGGAAGGGTTTCCTGGCCGCGGATGCTTCGGGCAAGGTGGGCATTTACAATACCACGGCCCACCGGACTCTGCTGGTACCGCAGATTTCTGCGCTTGGCTTACAGACTTTGGGAATCGCGCCCAGGGCGGACGCATTCCTCGCCGAGGATTCGTCCGGAAAGACCCATTTCTCGCTGATCCATAATGAGCACCCGGAAATATCCTGGTCGTCGCTTTGGGAAAAAGTCTGGTATGAAAACTACCCCGAACCGGATTATGTCTGGCAGTCGTCCGCGGCAACCAATGATTTTGAACCCAAGTTCAGTTTGACTCCGCTGAGTTTCGGAACCCTGAAAGCAGCCTTCTATGCGATGCTGGTCGCGACGCCGCTCGCGATTTTCGGCGCGGTCTATACGGCTTATTTCATGGCTCCGCGCCTGCGCCAGGTGGTCAAACCTGCAATTGAAGTGATGGAAGCTCTGCCCACTGTGATTTTGGGATTCCTGGCCGGGTTATGGCTGGCGCCCGCGCTCGAGATTTATCTGCCGGGTGTCGTGATCGCACTGGTGATCTTCCCGGCCGGATTGCTGTTGTTCGCCTATTCCTGGCAGTTTGTTCCGGCGTGGCTTCGGGCCAATGTGCCGGATGGATGGCAGCCGGTGTTGCTGCTGCCGGTGGTCGGCTTTTTGGGCTGGTTCAGTTTCGCATTGAGTGTTCCGACCGAACAATGGTTATTCAACGGTGATATCCGTGCCTGGCTCAGCAACGATCTCGGCATTCCATTCGACCAGAGGAATTCGATCGTGGTAGGAGTCGCGATGGGCCTTGCGGTGATACCGCCTATTTTTTCAATTACCGAGGATGCGGTCTTCAGTGTTCCACAACACCTCACGGTCGGATCGCTCGCTCTCGGGGCGACCACCTGGCAGACCATGACCCGGGTCGTGATTCTAACCGCGAGTCCCGGGATCTTCTCGGCCTTGATGATCGGACTCGGCCGTGCGGTCGGTGAAACGATGATCGTGTTGATGGCTACCGGCAACACCCCGGTCATGGATTTCAGCATTTTCCAGGGAATGCGTACACTCTCGGCGAACATCGCGGTCGAAATGCCCGAATCGGAAGTCGCGAGCACCCACTATCGGGTATTGTTTCTGGCGGCCCTGGTGTTGTTCGTTTTCACCTTTATCTTTAATACCCTTGCGGAAATCGTGAGACATCGCCTGAGGCGGCGTTACAGCTCGCTTTGAGGGCATCGTGGAAAATTCTCATCTTTCCGATTGGTTTCGAAGCGGCTCACCCTGGATCTGGTTGAGCGCCGCGGCGGTTTCTATCAGCCTGTTCACGGTCGGGAGCCTTATTATCTTACTGGCGGTTCGCGGCTTCGGCCATTTCTGGCCGGACAGGGTGGTCCAGATTCATCAGGACAATCAGGTCATTCTGGGCGAAATCAAGGAAATCGAAGGAATTCCCGCGAGTCGTTTGAAGGGCCTCGGAATCCAGTTGCCGGACGGAGACAAAATCGTCAATCGCCACCTGATCAAAACCGGAAATCGTGAAATAACCGGATCGGATTTCAGCTGGCTCTATCACGTGAAAGACATCCAGTTTCCGAAAGATGCCTATGTGCTTGAGCGGCGCGAATGGGGTAATTTCTACGGTTTTCTGACCGCGGTGAACGGCGAACCGGTCCGGGATCTCGCGGTGACCTTTCAGGATCGACTCGAAAGGACCGCGGCAATCCAGCATGAAATCACGCACATCGAAAAAATCGAGATCGGAGCGGTCAATTTTCAACTGGAAAGATTACGGCTGAAGGCCCGCGGGCTGGAGTTGAATGGTGCATTGAATGCCGCGAATCAGGCTTCACTTCAGGCTGAACGCGGCAAACTGGAACAACGCTACCAGTCCTTTCAACAGCGATTGAAACAACTCTATGACCAAATCGCCGAGGCTACGGTCAGGTTGAGGACCTGCGACCATCGCATGGTCGAGATCCCGCTTTATAAAATTGTCAGAGCTTATCAACCGAATAAGCTCACGGTTTTCGAAAAGCTCCGGATTTATTTCGAAAAACTCTGGGAGTTTGTCTCGGATGAACCACGTGAAGCGAATACCGAAGGTGGAATTTTCCCGGCGATTTTCGGTACGGTACTGCTGGTCTTGATCATGAGTATCCTGGTGACCCCGATGGGCGTGGTCGCCGCGGTCTATTTGCGCGAATACGCGAATCAAGGTTTTTTGACCCGGCTGATCCGGATCGCCGTGAATAATCTGGCTGGCGTTCCGGCGATTGTTTACGGAATTTTCGGCCTCGGATTTTTTGTCTATTTTCTGGGCGGCGCGGTAGATCAGCTGTTTTATCCGGAATCCTTGCCCGCGCCGGTGTTCGGCACTCCGGGCTTGCTCTGGGCCTCGATCACACTCGCGATTCTGACCCTTCCGGTGGTGATCGTCGCGACCGAAGAAGGTTTGGCGAGGATTCCACGCAGCATCCGGGAAGGAAGCCTGGCGCTGGGCGCGACGAAAGCCGAAACGCTTTGGCGCACGGTGATCCCGATGGCCAGTCCCGCTATCATGACCGGCATGATACTCGCGATTTCCCGTGCCGCGGGCGAGGTCGCTCCCTTGATGCTGGTCGGGGTCGTGAAATTGGCGCCAACGCTGCCGCTTGATGGAAATTTTCCGTTTTTGCATCTGGAGCGTAAGTTCATGCATCTGGGTTTCCATATCTTTGACGTGGGTTTCCAGAGTCCGAATGTCGAGGCCGCGCGGCCATTGGTTTACGCGACCGCGCTGTTGCTGGTGGTCGTGATCATCGGGTTGAACCTGTCGGCGATTACGATCCGGAATCACTTGCGGGAAAAATTCCGTGCACTCGAAAATTGAAACGACACGGGGTTTCCATGACGAGTCGCCGGTGTGTGAGACCATTTTGATCGTCTTCGCTCCATGGAGAAAAATTTAGCGATGGCAAAACCGATGGAAAAACCCTTGACTCATGCGATCGACCTGAGCCTGTTCGATTCGCGTCGCGAGACTGAACCCCCGGAAACGCTGAAGACCTGCCTCGAAGTCCGCGATCTTAATTTTTTCTACGGCGATCAAAAAGCGCTGGCATCGATCAGTCTGGACATCCCGCAAAAAAAGGTGACCGCTTTTATCGGGCCGAGCGGGTGCGGGAAATCCACGCTGCTTCGATGTTTCAATCGCATGAATGACCTGATCGATAATGTTTCCATCGAAGGCAGCATATTGCTCGGCGAAACGGATATCTACGATCGAAGACTGAATGTGGCCGATCTCAGACGGCGGGTCGGCATGGTATTTCAAAAACCGAATCCTTTCCCGAAAACGGTCTACGAAAACGTCGCCTACGGCTTGCGGATTCAGGGGCTCAAAAACCGAGAGATTCTCGATGAAGTCGTGGAGAAATCACTGAAAAGCGCCGCGTTGTGGGATGAAGTCAAGGATCGATTGCATGATAATGCCCTGGGGTTGTCAGGCGGCCAGCAGCAACGCCTGGTGATCGCAAGGGCCATCGCGATCGAACCGGAGGTGATCCTGCTCGATGAGCCCGCGTCCGCGCTGGACCCGATTTCGACTTTGAAGATCGAGGAATTAATTTACGAATTGAAATCGGATTATACTATCGTGATCGTGACCCATAACATGCAACAGGCGGCGCGGGTCTCCGATTTCACGGCTTTTCTGTATATGGGCGAATTGATTGAATTCGGGCCGACCGAACGGCTGTTTACGAATCCGCGCAAGAAACAGACTGAAGATTATATTACGGGACGCTACGGATGAAGGAACCAGAAACAATGCGGCAACATATTTCCAAGCGCTTCGATCAGGAACTCGAAGATATACGGAACAAGGTGCTGACCATGGGAGGTCTCGTCGAGCGCCAGGTTTCGGAAGCGATTCGCTCCATCATCGAGTCCGATCTGGAAGCCGCGGAGGCGGTGGTCCAGAATGACGTCAAGGTCAATACGCTGGAGGTCTCTATCGACGAGGAATGCACCCATATTCTTGCGAGGAGGCAGCCCGCGGCGACCGATTTGAGGCTGGTGATCGCGGTCATCAAAACCATAACCGATCTCGAACGGATCGGTGACGAAGCGAAACGCATCGCTCGCCAGCGCATCGACATGGATGGCCATTTTGTGAAGCAAAAGCAGTTCACCGAATTCGAGCACCTCGGACAGCATGTGCTGGAGATGCTGCGTGAAGCGCTGGATGCTTTCGCGCGTCTCGACGTCAAGCTTTCGCTGGCCGTTGCGCAGGAAGACAAGAAGGTGGACCGCGAATATGAAAGCATCTTGCGCCAGCAGATGACCTATGCGATGGAGAGTCCCCGCATGATTCCGGTTTCTCTGGACGTGATGTGGGCCGCGAGGGCTCTGGAGCGCATCGGTGACCGGTGCCGCAATATCTGTGAGTATGTGATCTACCAGGTCAAAGGCAAAGACATTCGGCATATCAGCCTGGACCGGGTTGAACAAGACCTGGTGCCCTGATGGCTTTTCCGGTTGCATTGCGGGCCTCGCGGCGCGCGGCGCGCTTCCCGTAATCCTCCGCGCCTGAAACGTTTGCTGGCCGGCCATAATGGGTTTTGTCTATAAAAGGAGTGTCTTATTCTCGCTGCTGCTGTGTTTGTTTCCACAAGTCTGGGCCATGGAAAGCTTCGTCGTCGAGGATATCCGCGTGGAAGGATTGCAGCGAATTTCGGAGGGAACGGTCTTCAATTACCTGCCCGTGCAGGCCGGCGACACCTTCGATGAGAACCGCTCGGCGGAGGCCATCCGGGCATTGTTCAAGACCGGGTTTTTTAAAGATGTCAGTTTGAGCCGTCTCGGAGACGTGCTGGTGGTCAGCGTGGTCGAACGCCCGGCCATCGCGAGCATCGATCTGAAAGGGAACAAGGATTTGAAGTCGGAAGACTTATTGAAGGCTTTGAAAGACACCGGGTTGAAGGAGGGGCAGGTATTCAATCGCCAAACCCTGGACAAAGTCGAACAGGAATTGCGGCGCCAGTATTTCAGCCGTGGCAAATACGGCGTCAAGGTTGAATCCAAGGTGACTCCGCTATCCAGAAATCGTGTGGCCATTGAAATCAGTATTTCGGAGGGAAGCGTCGCGAAAATTCAGCAAATCAATATCGTCGGGAACCACGCCTTTCAGGAAAAGGTGCTGCTCGATTTATTTGAACTCAGCACATCGAATCTGCTGTCCTTTTATACCAAGGACGACCAGTATTCCAAACAGAAACTGTCGGCCGACCTGGAACGGTTGCGCTCCTATTATCTGGATCGCGGTTATATCAATTTCACGATCGAATCGACCCAGGTTTCGATTACGCCGGACAAACGGGAGATCTATATCACGGTGAACATCAAGGAAGGCTCGGTGTTCACCCTGGATGAGGTCCGCCTCTCGGGAAATCTGGTGGTCGATCCCGACCAACTGATTCCGCTGGTACAGACCAGTCCGGGTGATATTTTTTCCAGGAAACAGGCCACCGAAACGTCGAAGGCGATCACCGACCGGCTCGGCGACGACGGCTATGCTTTCGCGAATGTCAACATGGTGCCTGATATCAACGATGAAAAGCGGACCGTCAATCTGACCTTTTTTGTCGATCCGGGTAAGCGGGTTTATGTGCGCCGGGTCAATATCAAGGGGAACACCAAGACCCGCGATGAAGTCATCCGGCGGGAACTGCGCCAGATGGAAGCCGCCTGGGCTTCGACCGCCAAGATTGAACGTTCGAAGACCCGCTTGGAACGCCTCGGCTATTTCGAGGAGGTGAATGTCGAAACTCCGGCGGTACCGGGAACCTCGGATCAGATCGATGTCGACTACACAGTCGAGGAAAAATCGGCCGGAAATCTTTCCGCGGGGATCGGGTTTTCTCAGGTGCAGGGATTGATCGTCAATGCCAGCGTGACTCAGGAAAATGTCCTCGGGACCGGGAAACGTGTTAATTTCACTTTTAATAACAGTAACGTAACGACAATTTATCGCTTCGGGTATTTGAACCCCTATTTCACGCTGGACGGAATCAGCCTGGGTTACGACATCAGCTACATCGCAACCAACGGTTTTCAGGCTAACGTATCGCGATTTTCGACCGATGAATTTCTATCGGGTGTGAATTTCGGAGTCCCGCTCAATGAATTCGACAGTTTACGTCTGAACCTGGATTTCAAAAGCACTAAAATCAACACCTTTGCCAATTCTCCTTGTCAAATCAAGAGCACTCTTGCAGACGGAACTCAAAATCCAGCCTGTGGAACGACCATCGGGTTCGTGGACCAAAATGGTGATAACTTTACTTCATTTCCGATAGCGGTCGGGTGGTCACACGATTCACGGAACCAGGCCGTTTTTGCGACCGAAGGCGGGATTCAATCCTTGCAGGCGCTGGCGACCGTTCCGGGCCTTAAACTTGAATACTATAAGGTCAGTTTCCGCGCACAATATTTTTTTCCGATTTCCAGCGATTTTACCTTAGCGCTGAACACGGATCTGGGTTACGGTGACGGCTACGGCAACACCAACGGCTTGCCGTTTTTTGAGAACTTTTATGGTGGCGGTCCTAACTCCGTTCGAGGATTCCAGCAGAACACGCTCGGCCCCAGAGATTCGAACGGGTCTCCTTTCGGTGGGAATACCAAAGTCTTTGGCAGCGCCGAAGTGTATTTCCCGGTGCCTTTTGTAGAGGACGTGAAATCCGTTCGTCTCGGCGGATTTGTCGACGCCGGAAATATTTATGACAATAACCCTTCAACGATCTCGTCGAGCGGGCTCAGGTATTCCGCGGGTCTTTCAGCCGAATGGTTGTCCCCTTTCGGTGCTCTCAAGGTGAGTGTCGCGCAGCCCTTCAATCAACAGACCGGGGATAGGATTCAGCGGTTCCAGTTTTCGTTCGGATCGGGCTTTTAATGGACTCGGCGATCCCAACGTTGCATCCTACAAATCTTGATGGTCCGGGGTGAAATGTTTTCCCGCTTTAGTGTAAACTGAGCAACTTTATAATATTCAGAGTTGGATATTTGCGATGATGTTGAAAAAATACCTGATTTACCCGCTGTTCGGATTATTGCTATCGACTTCCTGCGCGAAGGCCGAGATGAAAATAGGATTTGTCAATGTCAACCAGGTGATGGCAGAATCGCCATTGGTGGAACAGGCTAAAAAAGACATGGAGCGGGAGTTCTCCCCGCGCCTGAATAGACTCGACGCCTCCAGAAACGATATCCGGAGGATGCAAGAAAAACTGAGTCGCGATGGCGCGGTCATGAGTGAGTCCGAGCGCAATAAACTGCAAAACGAGCTCTTGAAAATCATGCGCGATGCGAAAAGAACCGAAGACGATATGAGGGAAGACCAAAATATTCGCCAGAACGAGATCATGTACAATATTAATAAGCGGATTCAAGAAGCAATCAACGAGTTGGCGAAAGAAGGGGGATATGACCTGGTGCTCGTTCCCCCGGTTGGCTACGCGAGTGAAGCGGTCGATGTAACGGAACAACTCCGGGAAAAACTCAAATAGAAGTCCTGATTGTTGTTCCGAACGCAGAACACATTCCATAACGTAACTGATTAATCAATTTTGCGGAAGGATATGATCGATATTCTAAAGATAAGGGAATATTTGCCGCACCGGTACCCTTTTTTGATGGTCGATCGAGTTTTGGAATGCGAACCCGGCAAGCGGCTTTTGGCGATAAAGAATGTAACCCATAACGAACCATTTTTTCAGGGGCATTTCCCCAAGCAGCCGATTATGCCTGGAGTACTGATCATGGAAGCGCTCGCGCAGGCGACCGGATTGCTGGCCTCCGAGAGCCTGCCCGATGTATTGGGTAAGGGGATGACCTATTATCTGGTGGGGCTGGATAAGGTGCGCTTCAAACGGCCCGTGGTACCGGGAGACCAACTGGTGCTGGAGGCGGTTTATCTCAGGCACAAGCGGAATATCTGGGCGTTCTCCTGTCGCGCGGAAGTCGACGGGGAGTTTGTGGCGAGCGCGGAAATCATGTGTGCTGCCGCGGAGCCTGAATCTTGATTCATCGCACGGCAATTATCGATCCGAAAGCATATCTGGCGGAGGACGTATCGGTTGGTCCCTATAGCGTGATTGACGCAGGCGTGAGGATCGGCGGAGGCACTACGATCGGACCCCACGTGGTCATCCGGGGGCCCAGTGTAATTGGCAAGTCCAATCGGATCTATCAGTTTGCATCGGTGGGCGAGGATCCACAGGACAAAAAATATCGCCAGGAAGTCACCTATCTCGAAATCGGCGACGGGAACACCATACGGGAATATTGTACGATACACCGAGGTACGAAGCAGGACAAAGGAGTTACCCGGTTCGGAAACGATAATCTCTTGATGGCCTATGCGCATGTCGCGCACGACTGTGTGATCGGGAACAACGTGGTGATGGCTAACGGCGCGTCATTGGCGGGTCATGTTCATCTGGATGATTTCTCGATCCTGGGAGGGTTCACACTGGTGCATCAGTTCAGCCGGATCGGACAACACAGCTTTTCCGCGATGGGAAGTACCATATCCCGGGATGTGCCCCCCTATGTCATGGTCGGAGGCAGGCCGACCAAGCCTTTCGGAATCAATTCGATCGGGCTCGAGCGCAAGGGCTTTAAGCCCGAAACAATCCGTGAAATCAGACGTGCGTACAAAACGCTCTATAAAGCCGGGCTTCGTCTCGAAGAAGCGACTCAGGTTCTCGAAACCATGACCGCCGACACCCCGGAAATTATCTGCATGGTCGAGTTTGTGCAGAAGTCCGGGCGAGGAATTTTGCGTTGACCGGAGGGATCTGGAACTCCGGCCGATTTCCCGGTCGCCGTGTAAGAATGAGCTAAAACCGGTCGTTGATTGTGGAACACATCACCTAACGGTCCTTGAATGATCGCTTGATCGCAGGCATTGATGAAGTCGGGCGGGGCTGCCTCGCGGGACCGGTTGTCGCGGCCGCCGTCATCCTGGACCCGGCCAAATCGATAGCGGGCCTGGCCGATTCAAAGTCGCTTTCCGCGCCTCGTCGAAGCCGGCTCGCGGTCGAGATCCGGGACAAGGCGCTATTCTGGTCTTTGGGCAGGGCCGAGCCCGGCGAGATCGATCGGCTCAATATTCTTCAGGCCTCATTGCTCGCGATGGCCAGAGCGGTGCGAGGCGGCTTGGCCGGTTTAAGATCGCTATGGATTCGGGTGGATGGCGCCCACTATCCGGATATCGAATTTCCAGGAGAAGCGGTCGTGAAAGGAGATCGCCTGCACGCCGAAATCTCCGCCGCATCGATACTTGCGAAGGTCTATCGGGACGGCGAAATGATCCTGTTGGACCGGATCTGTCCGGGATACGGTTTCAGGAACAACAAAGGTTATCCGACCCCGGAACATATCGAAGGGCTCAGAAAGCACGGGTCGACTCGCTTCCACCGCCAGAGCTTCGCTCCGGTCAAGGACCTATTGCAGCGCGGGCATTATCGATAAGTTCTGGTACAGTGCATTCAGAATGATCGGCGCTATCGATAATATAAAAGACCTATGACGGAACCGCGTTTCATCCATCTGCGCGTGCACTCCGAATATTCGCTGGTCGACGGGATCGTCCGCATCAAAGCCCTGGTCAAGCGGGCGAAACAGCTCGGAATGCCGGCGGTCGGCCTCACCGATCACGCGAATCTGTTCGGCATGGTGAAATTTTATAAAGCCGCGCTGTCCTGCGGTGTCAAGCCGATTATTGGAGCCGATGTGCTGATTGGTCACCCGCGGGATCCAGGCACATCTTCCAGAATGACCTTGTTGTGCCAGAATAATGCCGGATACCTGGCCTTGACCGAATTGATTTCGAAGGCCTACCTGGAAGGGCAGCACCGCGGCGTTCCAACCCTTTCGGCGGACTGGATCAAGCACAACAACCTTGGCTTGATCGCGCTTTCCGGAGGACGCGCAGGCGAGATCGGTCAAACCCTGCTCGGCTCCAAGCCGGACGATGCAGCGGCTTCCCTGGAAACCTGGCTGGAGGTCTTCGACAACCGTTTTTATATCGAATTGCAACGCACCGAGCGGCCGAACGAAGAAGTTTATATCGACAAGGCGATCGAACTCGCGCTGAAATTCGACAGCCCGGTGGTGGCCACCAACGATGTCCGCTTCCTGAATCGTGATGAATTTCGCGCCCACGAGGCGCGAGTCTGTATCCACCAGGGACGCGTGCTGGAGGACCCGAGGAGGCCACAGGAATACAGCGAATCGCAGTATTTCAAGAGTCCCGACGAGATGGTCGAACTCTTTGCCGAAATTCCGGAAGCCTTGAGCAATTCGGTCGAAATCGCGCGCCGCTGCAATCTGGGATTGGATCTCGGAAAAAATTACCTGCCCGAATTTCCGGTCCCGGCCAATACCAGCGTCGAAAATTATTTCATGAACCTTACCCGGCAGGGATTGTGCCGGCGTCTGGAGCTTCACCCGCCGTTTGGATCGGCTCCCGCGACCGAAAACCGGAAAGTCTACGAGGAGCGTTTGGAGCGGGAACTCGCTGTCATTCTTCAAATGGGCTTCCCAGGCTATTTTCTGATCGTTTCCGATTTTATTCAATGGGCTAAACACAATTCCATTCCGGTCGGTCCCGGACGGGGTTCCGGAGCAGGATCGCTGGTAGCCTACGCGCTCGGGATTACCGATCTGGATCCGATCGAATTCGATCTCCTGTTCGAGCGATTCTTGAATCCGGAACGCGTGTCAATGCCCGACTTCGATGTCGATTTCTGCATGGAGGGGCGCGATCGGGTGATTGAATATGTCGCGGAAAAGTACGGCAGGGAGCGGGTTTCGCAGATTATCACCTATGGAAGCATGGCGGCTCGCGCGGTGGTTCGAGATGTCGGCCGGGTGCTGGGATATGCCTATGGTTTCGTCGACAGCCTCGCTAAGCTGATCCCGTTTGAAATCGGAATGACGCTTGACAAAGCCTTGTCGGACAGCGAAGAGCTTGATCATAAGTATCAGAACGACGAAGAAACCCGCGAGTTGATCGACCTTGCCAGGTCGCTCGAAGGAATCGCGAGGAACGCCGGAAAACATGCGGGTGGAGTCGTGATCGCGCCGTCCCGCCTGACCGAATTCACGCCCTTGTACTGTGAGCAGGGTGGCACCAATCTGGTGACTCAGTTCGACAAGGATGATGTCGAATCGGTCGGACTCGTGAAGTTCGACTTTCTCGGGCTCAGGACGCTGACCATTATCGATTGGGCGGTCAATGCGATCAGCCTAAGGCTTTCGTCCGAAGGAAAACCGCCGGTCGACATCACCCGGATCCCAAGAGATGATCCGGCCAGCTACGAGTTGTTGAAGGACTGCGCGACCACCGCAGTCTTCCAGCTCGAATCGCGCGGCATAAAAGACCTGATCCGGCGCCTTCAACCCGATTGTTTCGAAGACATCATCGCGCTGGTCGCGCTGTTCAGACCGGGTCCGCTGCAGTCCGGCATGGTCGACGATTACATCAATGTCAAGCATGGCCGGAAAGCCGCCGAATACGCGCATCCCTGGCTCGAGCCGATTTTGAGGCCGACCAACGGGGTCATTCTGTATCAGGAACAGGTCATGGAGATTGCGCGGGTCCTGGCCGGTTATACGCTCGGCGGAGCCGACCTGTTGCGGCGTGCGATGGGCAAGAAAAAACCCGAGGAAATGGCGAAACAGCGCAAAACATTCACCGAAGGAGCGGTCAAGTATGGCGTTAAAGAGGCCACGGCAACCTATATATTCGACCTCATGGAAAAATTCGCGGGTTATGGCTTCAATAAGTCCCACTCGGCCGCTTACGCATTGGTGGCCTATCAGACCGCCTGGCTCAAGGCCCATTTTCCTGCCGCGTTCATGGCCGCCGTGCTGTCATCCGACATGGATAACACCGACAAAGTCGTGATTCTGATCGAAGAATGCCGCTCCATGAAGCTGAATATCGTGCCTCCGGACGTCAACCAATCCGGCTACCGGTTCTCGGCGCCAAACGCTACGACGATTCTTTATGGAATGGGGGCGATCAAGGGGGTCGGCGCAGCCGTAATCGAAGCGATCGTTCTCGAAAGAAAATCCCGGGGGTCCTACCGCGACCTGTTTGATTTTTGTGAGCGTCTGGATCTGACTAAGGTAAACCGGAGGGTCTTGGAAGCCTTGATTCGCTCGGGCGCCATGGATACCCTGAGTCAGAATCGGGCCGATCACCTGAGACGGCTCCCGGTGGCCATGAAAATGGCCGAACAACAGGAGCGCATGAATTTGTCCGGCCAGGGGGATTTATTTGGATTGGCCTCGATTCGGGAATGCGACGTGCTGGGAAACGACGATGGCGGTGAGGCCGATCCGTGGCCGGAGAGCCGCATTTTGAGTGAAGAAAAAGCGACCCTGGGGCTCTATCTGAGCGGCCATCCGATCACGCGCTACGAAAGTGAGTTGTCGGCCTTTACCAGTGGCCGGATCGGTGCAATCCTTTCCGAGCCGGAAAAATACGCGCAGCGATCCGGGGTGCGAATTGCCGGACTGGTCGTGGACATACGGACCCACGATTCCAAACGTGGCAATAAAATGGCCTTCGTGACTCTCGACGATCGAAGTGGAAGAATAGAAATCCGAATATTCGGCGAAGTCTATGAACGAGTCCGGGAACACCTCTCCAAAGATGTGATTTTGGTCGTAGAAGGCGCGTTGAGTACCAACGATGATTCCGGTTTATTGCGTCTGACCGTCGAATCCCTGTACAGCCTGGAACAAGCGCGAGAGACCTTCGCGAGAAATCTGCTGATCCATTGGCGCCCTGATGAACACTCCACGGCGGAAAACAAGGACTCGAACTTTTTAAACCACCTGCAACAGACGATCAGTCCGTTTCGCGGCGGCAAATGCCCGGTATGCATCGAATACTTTTCGGATCAGGCAAAAACCCAGATCCTGCTCGGCGATCCCTGGAAAGTCCGTCCTAGCGATGAATTGTTGAACCGTCTGGAAACTCGACTCGGACGGGGTTGTGTGCGTTTTAATTATTCTGGATAGAAAATTAGCAATTCGTGGCACACAAGCATCACGGCCACCAGTTCCGATGTCAATCACGGCGCGGGCTATTTCGGGGGTTTCTTGGGGGCCAGAGAGACGGGCCGCGGCAAAAGCAAGAGATTCTATAAGCTTCAGAAGTTCTCCACGTTTCCAGTGGGCGATGTCAACCCGTTCTGTCCACAATTCATAGGTCAGTAATTGAGGAGTCTCTGCAACTATATGGGCTGTAGCGTTTACACACTCTATCGGAGACGATAGTGATCGAGCTATTTTTAGTGCTCTTTGGACGAGATCCGGGTATTCCTTAACGTTAGCAGCAAGGGATTTCAGCTCGTAACAACTGAGGCTACGCTTTGACGACTCGGCTTGTGAAAGCACCTCGTCCAATAATTCCCATCGTTCGTGGTGTTCGAGCAAACCGGAATGTCTCAAAGTCATTGACACATTCCGCTACCCCGTCTGCGATGGTCCGACCCATCGTCGCGCAGCGCTGAATTACAAGCTATCGTTCTTCTCCTGGCAGATATCGGGCAAGTGCTGCCATGGCTACAACTTGGTAATACGGCTTGGTTATTGCCTGGGCGGCGCTCACAGCGGAACTCAGCGCTCCTTCCACCTTGCTGAAGTGGTCGGCAAAGGCTTCTATCCCTAGACAACACAACTCTTGATCGTCTGTCGCGGCGATTGTGCTTACTACTTGACCGATTAGAATCCTATCAGCTTTGAGATCGGGCGCAAGCGCAACTAATGCCTCAATGCGGGTCTTTTCATCATCAAATGATGCTTTCAGATCCAAGGCGTATTGCAATAGGGTGGCGTTGCCCGCTAGGAGTGGTGCGAGATTTGCCAAACCCTAAGCACGAAGTTTTAAATCCTTGATCACCGCAACCGCTTCGAGTGCCGCTTTTAGCACTGCCTCGTTACCCGTAAGGCGCGGGGCGATCCTTGTTAAGAAATTCAGGCGCGTATAATGAGGTTGGCATTCCGAGACCGTGATGGCGCGCATCGCCTCGAATAATCTCCGTAACCACTTGTCGCGTCCTTCGGCCTCGACCACAAGCGTGGAGAGATTCAGCAAGACCTCAGCGCGACAGGCTTGATCATTCATTGTGTCCGCACATTCCAGTATGCTGGTCAACAGTGCTTGCTCATCAGCGAGAAGCCGGCCGAGGATGGTCAAGCCGCGACTGCGCAGGAGTTCATTTTTGATTGCTTTCGTGGCTTGAACTGCTTGGTGAAGCAGCGTGTGCCGCGTATGTCCTTGGGCAACCGCAGCAGCCTTAATCAACCGGTCGGCTTCGAACCCTCCCTCGCTTCTGCGGCCCGGCCTTCCAAGGTAGTGGTTCCTGAGAAGCTCTGAGGGTTCCAGTGCTTGTGCTTCCGCCTCTCTTGCCTCGAGTTGTCGTTGCAAACGTAGGGGCGAGCGTGTGTCTTGGCCACGCCCATGTCGACCCGCAATGGATCGACGCCTGTTGAGGTCATACGGCTGCCGCGGTCGGCGTGGAGGATCAATTGGCCTTCCCGG
>JBOICY010000005.1:0-4370 GCA_050740335.1 Methylococcales bacterium
GCGTTCGAATCGCACACGGCCCACCAGGAATTGTTAAAGCCTTACGAGAAATCGCGAGGCTTTTTTTGTGCTGATGTCCCATTGCTGGGACACTTTTCTGCAAGCACCCACAATATAACGAGCATTCGTTTTCAATTGAGAAAACCTACGGAATGATTTAGCAAATTACGCTCTCTATGAGGGCAGAGGATAGCTGGTGTCTTTCCCCCAACGCTCCTCAAATTACCGATCGTTGGGGGTAGGTTATGTAGGCAGTGGCGCATGTTGTGCTTTCACGGTACCTTATCCCGTATCAAGCAACAAAAAGGAGAAGCTAATGCACGGTGAGTGGGTACGAAAACCCGAAAACGGCGCGTCGGTTGTATTTGTGCACGGGATTCTGTCCAGCGGCGAATCCTGCTGGAGACATGACGACGGCGTGTACTGGCCGGAGTTGCTGAAGAACGAGCCGGGACTCGAAGCATGGGGCATATACGTCTACACCTATGCCACCGGTATTTTCAGCGGGACCTACAGCCTGAACGATGTGGTCGATGATCTGAAGGAGCGCTTCTTGAACCTCGACAAGGTCGCAAACGCCGGCGCATTGTCTTCGTCTGCCACAACATGGGCAGAATTGTCGTCCGGAAATTCCTGGTCGAGCGTGTCAGCGACCTGCTCGATCGGAAGATCGAGGTCGGACTTTTTCTGATTGCTTCCCCTTCCCTGGGAGCGTCTTACGCCAACTGGCTGGCACCGCTCGCCAAATTCATCGGGCATACCCAGGCGGATGCCCTGCGATTCACGCAAGGCAATACCTGGCTGAATGGCCTGGATAAGGAGTTCCAGAAACTCAAGGAATCCGGCCGGCTTAGAATGATCGGGAAGGAACTGATCGAAGACAAATTCGTTGTCTTGCGGAAGGTCTGGCGCAAACAGGTCGTCGAGCCTTTCGCCGGTGCCCGGTACTTCGGCGAGCCTTACAAGGTCCCCGGCTCGGACCATTTCTCGATTGCCAAACCAAAACATTCCGGCGCCGATCAACATCGGCTGCTGCTCGCGTTCATCGAAAAACTGGCCGGTGCACCTGCCGATAAGACCGAGCCGCCATCGCCGTGCCCGCTTGACCGCGAGACGCCTCTCCAGTTCGTCGTCTCCCAAAACACGGGTATTCATCAGCTACCGCCATGTCAAACCGGATGCAGACCTGGCGCTTGCGCTGGAGGAGGCGCTGATCGTGGATGGCTGTGAGGTGTTCGTCGACCGCCGCATGTTGCTCGGAAGCGAATGGGCGGCGGAGATCGACCGTCAGCTGCGTGCAGCGGAATTTTTCGTGGTGCTCTTGTCTGCGGAATCCATTCGCAGCGACATGGTGCGGCAGGAAATCAAGCTTGCCCACGAACTGAAACGGCGTGGAAGTTTGCGTATCCTGCCGATCCGGGTTGATTTCACCGGGGCATTGCCCTACGATCTCGGGGGATATCTTAATCCGTTGCAGTATGCCATTTGGGAAGTTGGAAAACACCCGGCGGAGATTGCTTCCGCGATTCGCCGGGCGATTCTCGGTACAGCGGAATTGCCGCTCGACGGACGTTCCGAAGAAGATGGCGATACGCCGGAACAGATGAAAGAACTGGACGAGGCGACGGAACAGCGCGGTGCGCCGCTGCCGCAGGTCGATCCCCGCGTGCTCGCACTGGCCCTGGAACGTGGCACCATGCGCCGCGATTCACCGTTCTACGTGCGCCGCGCGACCGATGACGAAATGGATCGCCAATTGCCACGCATCGGGACTACCGGCATCGTCAAAGGCGCGCGGCAGATGGGCAAGAGTTCCTTGCTGGTCCGCGCCGCCGCCCAGGCAAAAAGTCAGGGAAACCGGGTTTGCTCCATCGATTTCCAATCCATCGACGAAACTCGATTCGCCACACTCGACGGGCTGCTGCTGTATCTGATGAACCGGCTGGCGCGGGATTTAAAGACACCCCGCAAAGCCTCGGATTATTGCGATGACTTTTTGGGTGCCAAGGATAGCGCCACGGATTTCATCGACGACGCCGTTCTTGCCAGAAGCGACAATCCAGTGATCTTATTTCTGGACGAAGCCGACCGGGTGTTTCAGTACCCCTATCGCAACGACTTTTTCGCGTTGTTGCGGTACTGGACCAACCGGCGAGCCGATGCGCCGGCGTGGGATCGATTCGGTCTGGTGGTGGCGCACTCCACCGATTCGGTATTGTGGATCGACGATATTCATCAGTCGCCTTTCAACGTCGGCCACCCCATCCGGCTGGGCGATTTCGACTCCGCACAGGTCGCCGATCTCAGCCGCCGCTATGCTTTAACCCTGTCCGACTCCAACCTGAACGACCTGGTTGATCTGCTCGGCGGGCACCCCTATCTGACGCGGCAAGCCCTCTATGTGCTTGCTTCCACTTCGACCGGTTGGGATGAGTTGCAACGCGCAGCGACCAGGCCCGACGGCCATTTTGGCGACCACTTACGCAGGCTCGCCGGAATCTTGAGCCAGCGCGAACCGTTGAAGAAGGCCGTGCTGCAAATCCTGCAGGGAAAGTCCTGTGACGATGAGCACAACTTTCAACGGCTCTATGCCGCCGGCCTGGTGGCGGGCGCGTCCCGGCACGATGCGCACTTGCGTTGCCGTTTGTATGAGGATTACTTCCGGACTCATCTATGAGTGAAGCCATTCCGGAACCTTTCACCGAAAATGGATTTTTCCAGGCCGGCGGCACGCTGAAGGCGAATGTCCTCAGTTATATCGAACGCCCCGCCGATCGGGAGCTGTATCAAAGCCTGCTGGCCGGCGATTATTGCTACATCCTGACCCCGCGCCAGATGGGCAAATCCAGCCTGATGACGCGAATCGCCGCGCGCTTGCGCGACCAGGGTCTGCGTGTCGCGGTGGTGGATTTGACGGGCATTGGCGGAGATGCCGGATCGATCACCGCGGATCAATGGTATTACAGCCTGGCCCATAGCCTGCTCCGAGAGTTACAGATCGGTTTTTCTCTGGCTAAGTGGTGGAAAGACCAATCCCTGCTGTCGCCCTTGCATCGTCTGATGAACTTTTTCGAGGAAGGCGTGCTGGGCCAGGTCGAGGGTCGGATTGTCGTATTCGTCGATGAAATCGACACCACCATCAAGCTCCCTTTCAGCGATGACTTTTTCGCCGCGATCCGCGCCGGTTTCAATGCCCGCGCCAACGATAATCGGTTTAGCCGATTGAGTTTCATCCTGTTGGGCGTCGCCAGTCCCGCGGAATTGATCCGGGACCCGACCCGCACCCCGTTCAACATTGGCAAGCGCATTGATCTCGCTGATTTCAACGACCGGGAAGCACGCCTTTTTCTGCAAGGACTGATTGAGCAGGGCGAGAACGCCGAAACAAGGAAGACCATCTGAAAGTGGTCCACGAACGCATCGCGCAAGCCCCTGAGCGTTCTGCCATCCTGAAAACCTACTCCAAGGTCCTCAAAGGCAAGCCCGTCCCGGACCAGCCGCAGTCGCCCGTGCACTCCGCCCTGAAACTCTCGGGTCTCGTGAAAACGGACGAGCAGGGCCGTTTGGTGGCGCGCAACCGGATTTACCGGCGCGTATTCGACGCCCGCTGGATCAAGAGCCTCAGGCCCTCGCGCTGGAAACGGCGCGCCGCCTTGGGCACATTGGTTCTATCGGCCATTGTCTTCGGCTGGTGGATCGGCGCCCGGCAGCTTACGGTGCGCTCAGGGATTTCGGTTATCCTGGCCTGGCCGGGCATCGCGTATCCCGAACCCGAAATGGTCGAGATTCCGGCGGGCCGTTTCCGCATGGGCTCGCCGGACAGCGAAGAAGGCCGGACCGAGGACGAAGGCCCGCAGCATACGGTCAGCGTGTCGCGTTTCGCGCTGGGTCGATTTGAGGTGACCTTCGATGAGTACGATGTGTTTGCCCTTCCTGGTGAACGGCGATGGCGGCTGTACCGGCGGACACGAGGTCACGCGGCCTTTTGACGAGGGTTGGGGGCGAGAGAAGAGACCCGCGATCAATGTGAGTTGGCAGGACGCCAGTTGTTTTGCTGCGTGGCTTTCCCGCAAGACCGGCAAGAACTACCGCCTGCCCACGGAGGCGGAATGGGAATATGCGGCCCGTGCGGGCACGGAGACGCCGCGGCCCTGGCCCGGCGGCTTGGAGGCGGCGTGCCATTATGCCAATGTCTTGGATGAAAAAAGCCGCGAGGAAATCAAGAAACGATATCCGTATTTCAATTGAGGTAGTTGCAAAACTCGAGACTTGAGTATAATTATCCCGGAATAGGGATATGAAATGGCGGCCATTTCTGGGATAATATAGTTTCTCACAACCATATCAACAGCCATGATGGATAATACACA
>JBOICY010000006.1:0-1513 GCA_050740335.1 Methylococcales bacterium
CAGACGGTTTACGGTGATTCTCCGCCCGGATATTCTGCGCTCTGCGTCGCTCCCCTGCCGAAGTCCTCGGCGGAACCGGCGCGATGGAGGTTTCGGCTGGTATCTCCGCGTTGAGCCGGGGCTTGAAACCGGGCCGGGTTTCATCCTGCGGGATACAGAAATCCCGGCGCCACTCGGCGACTGTCTGTGGCCGTTCCTCGCGGCGGAAGCGCAGCGCGTGGGCGATGGCCTTCAGGAAGTGCGCCGAGTAACGGCCCTGTCCGAGTTCCCCGACATCCGCCAAAGGATCGGGCGCGGCTTCGAGGATGGCGCGGCTGCGATCCACCGCGTCCTGCGGCTGCTCGCCTTTGACCGCGCGATAGAGTGTGGCGCCGAGGCTGTAAATATCGCTCCACGGTCCTTGTTGCTCGCCCCTGCTGTAGTACTGTTCGAAGGGTGCGTAGCCGGACGAGACCAGGGTCGTCAAGGTGCGCGTTTCGACACCCAGGGCCTGGCGCGCGGAGCCGAAATCGATCAGTACCGGAGAGTCGTTAGCGCGAATGAAGAGGTTCGCGGGCTTGATGTCGCGGTGGATAAACCCGCGCTCGTGGACCGTCTCGAGACCATCGAGAATGGGCAGCACGATTTTCAGGAGTTCGTCTTCCTCCAGCGTCCCGCGCCGCATCAGGATGTCCTTCAGGTTATCGCCGTGCTCGTATTCCATGACCATGTAGCCGGTTCGGTTGGCTTCGAACACGGTCAGGACCCGCACGATATTCGGGTGCTTGAATCGCGCCAGGGTCTTGGCCTCGGCGATGAAGCGGTCGAGCCCCCACTTGAACTGTTCGCCGTGCGTGTCGGCCGCGGGTTGCACGGAAAAATCCGGCTCACGCACCGCGAGTTCCATGGGCAGGTATTCCTTGATCGCAACTTCCTGGTCGAGGTTCAAGTCACGGGCGAGATAGGTGATGCCGAAACCACCCTGGCCAAGCACCCGCTCGATGCGATACCAGTGCAGTTCGTAGCCCGGTTTGAGCGCATTGCGATGGATCGGTTGCGTCATGTCCAATGTCCCGGCGCGACAATTCCGGCAATATCGTTAGGAATTATAAGGGCGGACGTACACCGGCATTACCACTCTGTGAACAGTTTCGAATCTTGCGGCGGGCCGGAGTCCCTGCATTCCTCAATCGTGCAGTTCAGCGAGGTGGTCCGTGTAGCGATAGCGCCGCACATTTTGACCTTGGGAGGTGGACCGCGTGACTCGGATAGTTGTATCGGCTACGGTTTCCCATGTAGCGTCGATATTGCTACCCTGCTCGCCGGAAGATTCCGACATAGGAAAAATAAACGCCCTTTTTTCAAACCGAAATCTACTGAAGTCCCGACGAGCTGTCAATTAGGAAAAAGGAGGGTATTGCGTAAGTATGGATAGTGATACCGGAGAATTCCTCGACTGGGAGGGCAGGCAGTGATCGGTCTGGCGCAACACTGAAGCGGATGCTGGATCGTCTCGCGGTAGGCAGGATGTGCA
>JBOICY010000007.1:0-2911 GCA_050740335.1 Methylococcales bacterium
ACGAAAGACATACCGGGTGCGAGATCGTCGATGCCATGGCTCGCCATGACGAGTTGATGCGGTGTATTGATGGATGGTCAATCAGAACAAGGAAGTCCGGATCGAGCAAAAAGGAGGCGCTGCGCGCGTTGCATTGAAGCGCTCAAACGGCGCGCGCCTGGGCGGTTAGAGGGGAATATCGTCCCAACCTGGATGATTGACCAACATGCCGATACGCTTGGCAGATTATTGTATTAGGTCCTACTACTACATGATATAGGATTCACGTGAGTTTCCCATGACAAGTAGTATTACTTATCAAAAAAAGTAACTTCTCCGGTATTCATGGCGTATAGCGCACCGATAATTTTTATCTGACCATTCTCTTCCATCTTTTTCAATATCGGACTGCGTTTTCTTATATCAACGATCGTATCCCAGACATTCTGCTCTGCGACCCTATGCACAAATTTTTCATTCTTGCTCGTTCGATCGCCATCGTATTCAACAAAATGATCAACCGCAGGCCTGATGTTTCCAAGCATCGGCGTGATATTGCCGACGTCAACACCGTCTATCGCGCTCTTTACCGCACCGCAGTTTTCATGACCAAGTACCAATATCAGCTTTTCACTGGAAAACTTGCAGGCGAATTCCATACTGCCGAGAATATCGGTGTTCTCAAAATTTCCAGCGACGCGTGTGACCAACACGTCTCCAATTCCCCGGTCAAACACATCTTCGACCGGAACCCTGGAATCAAGACAGGACAGAATAACCGCCTTGGGAAACTGACCAAGGGCTGCCTCCCGTACCAGTTTCGAATGGTCTCTTCTCGTAAGCGTTCCCGACACAAACCGCCGGTTTCCTTCTTTTAGTATATTAATGACTTGGTCGGGGGTTAGCTTGTCTTGCTCTTTTTTCGTCAATACTCTATTAACTAGTGGCTTGTTATCGGAAACACCAGTGGGAGGCTGGTTTTGTGCACAACCAAACAATTGCATGAACATCAAGCAGAAAGTTACAAACGAGCTTGCTCGTAATTCAAAGTTCATTTCTGTTCCCCTTATATTCTCGCACTTTCGTTCATATTATCGAGGGACTTAGTTTTCTTCCCTCGACTGCCTAAAACTTGTCATTCACACCTCTACAGGGGGCGTCGTCGAGTAAAATTACCCAAACCTATAGCGTTGTAGGTATTGATCGTGACAGAGCTGGCCTTGTGGCCCTGATTAAAATCGAAGGAAACCCCACGCAAACCCGTTCTGTTTTCTCCGGTAGTCTCATAATAAAATAGATCACCGCTGTAATGACGAAGCTCCCAAGTCATTTTATCCGGTCCCATCGTAAGGTAAATCCGATTCTTCAGAACGAAAATCGTGGCGGAATCATAAACGGGATTGTCATAAACCCCGGTGTACCAATCAAACGCACGGCGCGGGACGAAGTTTTGCGGGGATTGGGTGTAATCGATCCCGTTCCTGGCGAACTGTTCGGCTACGAGGAGGGCGAATTTGTCGTTCGCAAAGCGAATCCAGTCCCGAGACAACTCCCCACGCAGTGCATAGTCGTAAAAAGCGAAAGACATGGCTTCAGGAACCCCGCTCGGAGCGGCGTTCACCAATACCAGAATGCCAAGTTCCTCACCCGGTAAAAGTGAAACGATGGACCTGGCGCCGAGAAAAAACTCTCCCGAGTGACGAAGATAAACGTAACCGTTTCTGTCGGGAGAGGATACTCCCCAACAGAGTCCGTAATAATCGCCCACCAAAGTATTCGGATTGAAATCGGTCAGCATATGTGGCCTATAGGTCTCCGCCAGCGCCGCTGGACCGATCCATGGCTCACCATCGATTTCACCGTTGGCCAAGTGCAATCGCACCCAGGTTGACAGGTCCCTGGCGGAAGCGGACACCCCGCCCGCAGGTGATTGCGGTTGCGGGTTGCGTTCAAAAAGAGGCAGGAAAGGCCCGCCCTTGATGGGATCTTTGGGAGAATGAATGATCGCCCGATTGGACGCATTGAGATAATCGTTATAACGGCTGCTGGTCGAACGCATACCGAGCGGCAAAAATAGCTTTTCCTCCGCTAACTGCTCCCAGGATATGCCATAAGCGGCCGCCACTGCTTCGCCCGCTGAGGTAATCCCATAATTGGTGTATTGGTATCTTGCCCTGAACCGGTTTTCTAACGGAAATGCCTTTAACCGGCTCAAAATATAGGTCCGGTCAAAGCCGAGGTCTTCGAGCAGGTCACCCGCATGATCCGGCAACCCACTGCGGTGGCTGAGCATATCGCGGAGCGTGACCTCCCCTCCGGCAGCCTTGTTCGCCAAGGCGAAGCCCGGCAGGTATCGTTGAATCCGATCGTCCCAATTTACTACCTTCTCGGTCACGGCGCGCGCGATGATCGTAGACGTAATCGGTTTTGAGACCGAGGCGATCAGGAAGACCGTGTCGGGGTCGACCAAACCGGGTTCACCCTCTTCTCGAACGCCATAACCCTTGAGAAAGATAACCTGATCCCGGTATACCACCCCGATAGCCATGCCCGGAATCCCCGTTTCCTTCATGGCTTGCTGAGCATAGTAGTCGAGCTTCGACAAAGCACCCCGCACCATTTCAGGAGTCACATCGGCCCGAGCCTGCACGGCAAGAAGCAGGGTCAGGACCAACAATACTTTCCTTGTTCGGGAAAACCGGAATTTCCAACCTGAAGTTGAAAAGTGATCCTTGGCACATTCAGATCCAAATTCCATTGATCCTGGATTCTCAAGAGGGTTGAACAGTTCGATCCATGCCTATACGGTTGACACCACCTATTCGTCTTCCGTTTCAACCGCCGGTTCTATCCGATGACCGCCTTCAACTCCGTGCTCGGGATCGGCGTTCGTATCGAAGCGCCAACGTATAAGAATTTGTACCGTGGCGAG
>JBOICY010000008.1:0-3128 GCA_050740335.1 Methylococcales bacterium
AATAAAGCTGTCGGATGAACATGCGGGCGAAGAGGTTCGGTCTTTGATCTTGAATTTTTCATGGCCCCGTGATGGCATGACGTTCATGGCAAGACCGCTACGCATTGAATTCGCCGGGGCGATTTACCACGTCACCTCTCGTGGTAACGGACGCGAGGCGATTTATCTCGACGACAATGATCGCAAGCTGTTTGTGAATGTGCTCGGCGAGGTGTGCGTAAGATTCAACTGGGTCATTTTAGAGAAGACGCCAGCAACCAGGACGAGATTGAAAGCGCGGGGGCAAATCTGTGATCGCCGATTGGAGAAGATACGTTAATACTTTGTTGCAGCCTCACACTTCGCTTGCTACGAACAGGACCTGACCGCCACGACTCGAATTCTCCGGCGCTCTTTACCGCGTTACCGTTCGCGGTAATAAACGGCGTGATATTTTTCTCGGTAATTTCGACGACAACCGCATTGCCCTCTTGGGAATCCCAGGAGCCTGTCGGACTGAGGATGATTCTACCGCGGCGGTGGGAAATCGGTCCGTTTTTTCGATAATGCTGATGAAATACTTCCGTGTATTTCACCCGGGCGGGCCGCTGGCGCGGTCCAAATCCGCTCCAAGCGGATTTGTCGTTAAATAGAACCACTATTCGCCTCAAATTATCGAATAAACGTCCTCGATTTCCGACTCGCCTCGCTACGAACCAGGGTAAATTTGTTCTTTGGCTTTAATATGGCAAATACAGATGGATACGTTTCATGTTGATTACCAGCCGCGTATCGCAACAAAATAGTACATTGTTTCAATAACTTATATAATTTCCATAATCGAGATGTAGCCAGAGATCAACAGCTTATGATGCAGAACGAAATTACCCTAGCTACGAACACCTCAATCCGACAGGCTCCTAGAACATTCTACGCAAACGGATCTCGCGACTGCCGATTTGTATCGAGGCAAATCCCACGTCGAATTTGTTGATCGGCGGTTATCGCAAGTATCATGAATTGCCTTATGCGGTATTTACCGACGCGGGTTTGGCCGTGTCGTTGAATACCGATGATCCGGGACTCTTTTGTACGACCTTGCCCGGTGAATTCGCGGCGATGTATCATGCCGGACTGCAGCGCACCGCTTCGCATCGCGAGGCGATCGAATGGCTGGAAGATCGCTTGCATGACGCGCGGCGCGCTACGTTTCTGGGGCCGCACGTGCCGATTGGACGCGATGCTTTGAAGGTTTTAAATGAGTTTTAAAAACGCGAGATCCGGACGAAAGTGGAGTCCCATCTGTCCCGCAATGATGGAACGTTGCAAAGGCTTCTATACAAACTCCGCAGGTTCCCAAGCCATGGAGCCTGGGAACCCGCGAAAACCAAATCAAGCCGCCATGGATTGCAGCATGCCTTGATAGCTTGGGAAACAGCGCGTATAAAAATCCTGCTGCATGAGCTTGTTGCGCCATTGGGTGATGTTGGAATACGCGGACAGATCGACTTCGGAAACTTCGGACGGATCGAGCCAGGCGAGCAAAGCTGTGTCGGCGAGAGTCAGGTCATCCATCGCGAAATGCTTGCAAGTGCCGAGTTGTTGATCGACGAGCGGCAGAAAGCGGTTCAGAAAGTTCAACCCTTCGTTCAATGAGTTTTCGTCATTTCCGGTTTTCATAACCGTGTAAAGCACGCGGTTGAAAAGCACTTTTTCCATGGCTTTCGCGATATGCTGCGTCGCGAAGTCGGTCCATTGATCGACGCGCGCTCGCTTCTGCAAATCCGCCGGATACAGACTCGATCCGGCTTTGGCGGCGAGATAACGCGTGATCGCGCCGCTTTCGAATAGAATGAATCCGTCATCATCGATCGCCGGAACTTTTCCGGCCGGATGAACCGCCAGATGTTCCTTGGATTGACCCGCGCCGCCGAGCAGATTCACCCGATTATATTCATAATCCAGGCCCAAAGCATTCAGCGTGAAGTGCACGCGGTTGCTCCACGGAGAAACATCGAAGCCATAGAATTTCAGCATGACAAAAATCCTCGAATGTGAGAAACGATCAGGTTTTGAAGCAAACACGTTAGGTTTGAACCCTGCGCGAATTGGCTCGCCAACAGAGAAGTCATGATTTCCACGGAAATCGGTGACTGGCATTGGTAGTAGCCCTTTGGACAACGCACACAAATAAAATTCGTTTCGGTGTGGGTGCGGCACGGAAAAACTTTCAAGCATCGAGTCAATGGAGTCGTCCTCTCGGGAAGGATTGCCGAGATTCAGAAGACATCGACCAACCGAAACTTGCCGATTGCGCGGTTTCCGTAGATTCCGGCCATGCGCTTGCGGGAATATACTGCGCGCCGACATCGATTGTGGCTTTGTGATTCCAAAACAACCGTGGACCGTTGTAAGCCCGGCCGTGAGTGCCTATGAGTGTCATTGATGCCTTTGCTAATTCCTCGGGATTGGCTATCTCGGGTGTGCCGGGCTCTCGTTGCCTCGGCCCAGCCTCATTGCCATTAAGCTAGCGGAGCCCTGCCTCTGAACCATCGCGTCATGAATCGGGTTTCTTACTTAGCGTTCTTCACGTCTGCGCGTTAAAATTCGATCCATACAGTTACGAAAAAGGCCCTTTCAACGCAAAGACGCCGAGAACGCCAAGAGTAAATAAGCAGAGAATCTCTCGCGTTCACCGTTTGCGTCGATATCCAGCACAAACCCGGGAATTCCGGCGACCCGCGACTCGACACGCGTTGAAACATGTCGAAAATCTTGGTTCCGTCCTCGAAAACCCGACTCATTTTTAAGTTCTTCGCCACCTAAATGAACTATAAGGCGCCCGCGCCTGCCAGTCGTTGCAGTGCAGCCCGCCTTGTATCGATTTTGAAGGGCTTAAGCCATTCGGCAAAGCAAGCTTATGAATAGTTTCGCAAGAGGATGCCGAGGCCTGGCTCACCGATCGCTGCCAGCTGGCGGGCCTTGTACCTCCAAGTCACGGGCTCGATCACAGCGCCTACGACGATCTCGGCGCCCGTCTGATCGAGAGCGGCCGAACGGAACACACTCCGGAATCGCTGAGGATGAATAAGGATTTTAACGCATGTTTTTAAAAAAACGCAAGACAAAGCAAGTCTTTTATATGAGAG
>JBOICY010000009.1:0-3514 GCA_050740335.1 Methylococcales bacterium
TACCGGGCGGACCGATATCTACCGGCTGTTTTTGCCGGTCGCTCGTCTGGTTTTGTTTCGACAGAGTAGGTTGGGGCACCGGAAACGGTTCCTCGAGTGACCGGTTCCCGCGATTTTCAGCATCCAGGGGAGATGGTTTTCCGCTCGACTTTAGACCGGAGGGTTGACGGCTTGTTTGGTTTTTTCCAGTCGGAGCGATATCCGCAAGCGTAACAGGCGACGGAGTGTTCGCGGAACCCATGGGTTCCGCGCCCGAAAGAGATTCCTTCGGTATTTCCATTTTTGTGGAACGATCTGGAAGCGCGTTTGATCCTGCTTTTTCGACCGAGCCGGTCATTGAATGGGGCGCCACAAACGACGGTGGATTTCCGTTGGGATCCTTCGGTCCGGGGCGGTCGTGCGAGGCGATATATAGAAGAGTGCCGGCATTGATCAAGACCAGCACCGTGATTAGAAGCAGCACAGGATGACCCTTTGGTTGAGTGGACCGGTGCTGGATCGGCAGGTCCGGAGTCAAGCTGGGAACTTCGCCGACCCGGCGTTCGAGTTCAGATTTTCTTAGCGCGTCTAACAGGAAAGACATGATTCATCCCGCCCGGGACTTAGCCTCGGAGTTTCCGGAGAATTACTCAAGGTGTTGAGTAAAATAATGGTTTCGGAGCCGACTTTGCCATCGGGATTCAACCCGTGATCGGATTGAAACGCGATTACCTGATCCTCGAGTTCTTGATCGAAAAAAACCGAATCCGGATTCCGCGAGGCGGTTCCGCGGACCGATTGCAATGCTTGCCGAAGCCAGACCACCGCGGGATTGGAATGCCCGCGCAGTAACAGGGCCGTATCGGGTGCCGGTGGTTTCCACAGCAGCGCAAACTGTCCCTGCCAAAAGGGCAGAATTTCAGAAATAGGAAAGGAAAACGGATCGTCATGAAGGAACTTAAAAGTGGCGACTTCTCCATCGACTCCGGTCAGGGTCGCATATCGGTGCACCCCTTTCTTCAACGAAAATTCAAGTGTCGCGGGTGTATTCAGGCTTAACAGATCATTCCAGGTGCCGTTCTGAATCAGGCAGCGCAGGCCGAAGCGGCGCGCCGCCTCGCAGAAATTGTTGGAACTCGGTTCAATACTGATATTCCACTCGCGAAACAGTTGGGGCAGGGCGGTATAAAGATTTAGGCCTGGATTCGAAATCCGGTCGATGAATCGGATGCTGGTGTGTTCAGTTTTTTGTACGCTGGCCGACTGTGCCGAGGGTTGCCTTCTTTGCGCTGTCGCATCACCCACGCGACCCGCCACGTCCTGGATCGGAGGGATGGCTTCGAGACTGAAACCAGCCCTGGCTGCCGGTACAATGTCAGCGAACATTTGCCGGTAGATCCCGGATAGCGATCCGAATCGTGGATCGTTCATGCTTCTATCCGCTTCCGCTGGAACGGCCTCGAACGCTGTCTGTCGAGAAAATTGTGCGGGAAACCATCCGGAGAACCCGAAAAAGTAAAAACCGGAAAATACACCGATCAGTACCAGTGCGAGCAAGCATTTCCAATACAAATGCCGGACGGAAAGGGAAGGGGAGGGCAACAGCACCTCGGCGGCCGCTTTACGGACGATCTTCGCTTCTACACGGTGGACGCCGAGACTGTAGGCACCGAGCATTGCGCGGTCACAGATGATATTAATGAGACGCGGAATACCGCCCGAAAGTTGAAAAACCTTCTTGACTGCGCGCCGGGTAAATACTGGATGGCTCGCTCCCGCAACCTTCAAGCGGTGTTCGACATAGCCGAAGCAATCGGCCAAAGACAGGGGGTCGATGTGATAGCGGGCGGTAATTCTCTGGTTCAACTGACGCAGGTTCTTCTGTGCCAGAAGCTGATTCAGTTCCGGCTGGCCAACCAGGATAATTTGTAAAAGCTTGGTTTCATTGGTTTCCAGATTGGTCAGCAAGCGAATCTGTTCGAGTACCTCGATGCTCAGGTTTTGCGCCTCGTCGATGAGCAGGACGGTATTGCGGCCCTGAGCGTGGACTTGCAGCAAATGGGCGTTCAGCGCGTCCAGCAGCACTTTGAGACTGGTCGTCCCCTTGCGGTGCTCGATTTCCAGTTCATCGCACAGAGTGTCCAACAATTCTTCCGCGTTTACGCGGGGATTCAACACCAGCGCGAGGTCGATGTTGTCAGGCAATTGATCCAGCAGACAATTGCAAAGCGTTGTTTTTCCGGTGCCGACCTCGCCGGTTAGCGCGACAAACCCATTACCATTCACGACTCCGTAAAGGAGATGCGCGAGCGCTTCGCGGTGGCGTTCGCTCATGAAAAGGTAACATGGATTCGGCGCGATCGAGAACGGCGCTTCTTTCAAGTGGAAAAATTCGGCGTAATACATTACTGTTCCAGTGGTGATCTCTGGTACGACCGAAACGGTGCACGGGATTTCTGTCGATAGACTGATCGATTGTGCTGAATAGTCTAGCATCGTTCCAAACCGGATCAGTAACCGATTTGCGGGATTCGAGGAAAAGCCGGTGACTCAAAATCGAGTTGTTCATAATACCGCGTATAATGACAACGTTACGTAGAAAAGCCGCCGTGTAGGATATTGAAACACGGCGGCTTTGTCTTATGCTTCGGGCGGTTCGTGCTCGGCTACCCAGTAGACTCTATCGTTTTCATCGGATAGGAAGCATTGAATGATATTCCAAGAAATCGTTTTATTCCAGACTTCTTCGTTATGCAGCTTTTCATTGATGCATGTCGGTTTTTTGAAGCATTGCCCGGTGACTTTCCAGCCCGTTTCTTCGCGCATCCTTTGCAAAAATCTGGAATCCCATATGGGTAATCTTTCGTCGCTGAAATCTTCGAATAAAGTACACATGGCTTTCTCTCTTTATCAAAAAAACAAAGCCATCCTCAGAGATTCGGCGGGTCAAGGGCGCCTGAAAAAAATTATTCGGAATCAAATAATTAAAAAGTCCTTACCGAAAAATTATTTTCAGGCGGCGAAGCGAACCCTTGACGCTCCGAATCGGCGAATGGATACAATGACTTTTTGATAGAGAGATAAACCTTTGTTCGAGCCGTAGCGCAGTGGCGGCGAGTTCGAACCGCGCGCAGCGCTCTTTATGAACAACCGGCGCGGATCGGATTGCTGCAGGGTGGATTCAGCGCTCAGCCTGCGAGCGTAGCGAGCGTGGTGCGGGGGCTTCGGTATGCAGGCCGCTATGGAAAAGCGTGGCGTTCGGCTTGTTCTGGTGATGCTGGCGCTTCGAATGCAATCGAGGGGAGGGACTTCGAGAAGCGATTTGGCTTTTCAGGAGCTTTTAGCGTTTCCTTGCTGGCGTGTCTGCCGGGTCGGGTGCGTGACTTCTTTACCGTGAAAGCCCCTCAGACGAGAGACAAAGAGCCAACCTCCCGGAGGCCGGGCGTTTTTTGAAAACTGGTTAGCTCGGCTTACTTAAGCCGAAGCCTATATCGACAAATGGGTCGGTTCGATTTTCGGCCAGAAGGCGTATTTT
>JBOICY010000010.1:0-3510 GCA_050740335.1 Methylococcales bacterium
CTATAGCGTACCACCGAACACGCACAAAATAGGCATCACGATCCACTTCCGGTCCCAATATCCGTCTTGCGGTAAGCGCCTCTCGTACAAAAGACTTGCATTTCGTCTTACATTCTTTTAAAAGCGTGCGTTAAAATTCCTATTCATCTCACTTGTCGGCGGCATGGATCGGATTGGTGACAGCATGAACACCTTCAATGTAACAGCGCGAGAAACGCTTGATGCTCTGTATGCACAAACCGATGTATTGCAAGAAGGTTTCGAGAACATTGCAAGGCAGGTGATGGAGCAACAGCGTGTGCTGCGGGAGATTGCTAATATTTTGCGCCGGCCGTATGAAACGAAAGTCTTGGAACTACTCAATGAGGCCGACGAGGCTCTCGAGAACGGCATGAAAGCATCAGGTCGTGACCAAGAAGAAGAGTTCAAAGATGCAACGCGCTTGCTTCGGGATGTACTGGAGAACCCCATTGGCAGCCGCAACTACGTCGCATGGTTCCAGACTGGGTGGCTCAACTGGAAGTTCAAGAATAATCTTGCTGAGGCGGAAGAATCTTTTTACCAAGCGGCCAGGTTAAGCGGCCCAAAGGCAGACCTCTATCACGCTAAAAGTCTGCGTCACCTTGCCTATATGCAGTACCTTCGGGGGCAGTATGCCGAGGCTTACGACAGTATCCATAAAGCCCTGCGCATTACTCCCAACGATCATGGAACCATGTACGACGCAGCCCGCTATGCAGCCAAGACGGGCCGCGAGCGCGAGGCATTCGAACTACTGGACAAATGTATTGACCTTCAACCTGAGACTACCATCACAATGTTTTCCGAGGAGGACTTTGTGTCATGAGCGCCTCCCTGGAACAGGGGCTTGCCTCTCTCCTTGTTCGTAGAACCGAGGAGGGTCGTGCTAAAGCGCGATATGCTATCGATGCCTGGCGGAAAGCAATCGAGGCTGTGCGGGAAGCAGAAAAGAGAGCCCATCACAAAATCAATCTACCAGACGACCAAGTTCAAGGTATTCAGCAGGCGGCGGCACAAGTTCGAAGGGCAAGCTACGTTCAGGCGGTCTACTTTGAAAAGAAGGCCACTATTGCACGTAACGCTATTATCACAACCACCATTGGAGTCTTGCGGGAGGCGTCAAGTAACCAAGAGGGCAAAATAAAATTGGCCCAGCATGCACTTCAATCTGCGAGTGGTGAACGTGACAGGGACATCAGTGCGGCGAAGCAAGAATACAACGCCCGCGAGAGAATAGGCATGATCGATGTGTCGGATTCGGAAAAAATAGGTCTCTGTCTTTAGGTCATTCTACTTGCTACCATCAATTGTCTACCCGAAGTACTTTTCGCCAATTTGGGACTACATGTCGACGACGCCCATACATTTAATTTTGTCGGTTGGCGCGGGGATCTACTGCTTTGTAGGGATTACGGATATGATTCATTGGCTACGCAAGGCGAGGGCAGAAGCCGAATATCGTTCGCGTACAGAAGTTGCCGAAACTGCCTTCAAGAAAGCAGTCGGAGTCGCCGAGAAGCGACTTGGGGAAACAAGGTCGGCGCTCGAACAAAAAATAAGGGACGCGGAAACGCAGCGGAAGAAAACAAGTGACGCACTACAGTGGTTCCAGTCCCAGGTTTCGACGATCACGTAGCAGTATGAGCGGGACCCTTAGTCCGACGGGGCTCAACTGAGCGCTCCACTCGGACGCGCCAAAAGCGGCGCGCCGGTGAGCTAATAACGTTAAACCGCGCTTGCTCTTGCTGCCCCTACGGATTGTATATACAATGGTGCGATGCGGTTCATCTGGCGCGAGTCGAAACGGAAAACCAACCTCAAAGACCACAGTCTTGATTTCGTTGACGCGGCTCAGGTTTTCGACGGACCGATCTACACGTTCGAGGACGACCGATTCGCCTACGGTGAACAACGCTTGGTCACCCTTGGTTTGTTCCAAGGGATTCCTGTTTCCATTGTACACACCGAGACCGAAGATGAAATCCACATTATCTCCTTCCGTAAAGCGACCAAACGCGAAACGGGAATCCTCTTCCAAAACGTCTAAAACGGATTGGGCGCGGCTACAATCGATGAAAGACGAGGATATTCAGCTCACGCGGGAGCATCCGGAAGCGGACTTGAGTCACATTGTCAAAGGCATTGCCCGACGTGGACTGCAACCGGTACCGCCCAAAACGTCGGTGTCGTTGCGTATTGATACGGACGTGTTGGAGTGGTTCAAAGCGCAAGGTCAAGGTTATCAAACGCGCATCAATGCAGTGCTGCGAGCGTTTCGGGATGCGTCGGTCTAAACATGCCGATCAACTCGGACTGCTTCACTCGCTACAAGATCGGGGTCCAAGATCGGGGTCGCGGCCAAGATCTGGGTCGGGTCTATCTTTGTAACACAACGAAAAGATTTAATTAATAATCAGGGCCGGAGTAAAATTAAATGCCGTCGCCCCATGGCCTTGGCTGGTCAGGCATCAAAAACGGTGAGCTGCTATGTCGCGCACATAGCGTGTGCGACGTATTTCTCACGCTTGATCGCAATTTAGAATTTCAGCAGAATATCAAAGTGTTGGCTTTCGGCATTGTGGTTGTGCTCGATCGTTCCAATCGCGTTGCGGATCTCACTCCGCTCATTGCCAGCATTTTGGAGCCAGCGAGTCGTGTTGCGCCAGGCCAAGTCGAGAAAGTCGGTGCCTAACGAGGCGCTCCAGCGGACGGCTTCGCCGTCAGGTGAAACGAACTAATTACCGGTAGTACAAATGCAATGATTAAGAGAAATAATTCTGAGAACGTTCCGAAAACAATGCGGGATAAGTATAAGGATATAGTAACAATAACTGACTATATTTCGCATAAACATCTAAATTACGAATATGCCAAATTGATCCGATATGCCATTGCTGCATTATGTAGAAAACGTCCACCACCTATCGAAAAAGGCAAACCAAATACCTGGGCATGTGGTGTGACTCATGCTCTAGGGATGGTCAACTTCATGTTTGATAAAAGTCAGACACCCTACATGAGCGCATCCGATTTATACAATGCATTTGGTGTAGGACAAAGTACAGGCCAAGCGAAATCTAAATTAGTGCGTCGTGTATTAGGAATGCATCAACTTAGCCCCAACTGGACATTACCAAGTTAATTAGGTAGAAATCCTATGGTATGGATGCTTTCGGTCAATGGTATGGTGGTGGATATCCGGAGTATGCCAAGAGAGGCACAGGAAATTGCCTTTAAAAAGGGGTTAATCCCTTACATACCGGATGATCAATAAGTCACCTAACCCACCGCTCAAGCAGACGCGAGCAAACAGCGGCGCGTACCGGTTAGCAGCACGTTGTGTGTCCTATCTAATAATATATAAGATCGGGGATTAAGGCTCTGCGTCCGTACCGACGATTGGCTGTTTGGGTAACCACACCGTATTGATTGCCGCATCCCCTTCGACAAATTATCCTTCAATATCTCGATCATTCAATGATAGTGATT
>JBOICY010000011.1:0-2860 GCA_050740335.1 Methylococcales bacterium
ACCACATACTCATAGAGTTCTTTTTTTGAGGTGCGCTTCCTTATCTTCTCTATCTTCACCTTATCAAAGCCAACAGAACGAAATATGTCTGCGTAAATTTCTTCTACTGGCACCATAACATCGTAGAATTTAGAATTGCCCACGACATAATAAATTCTGGCCTGATCAGCTAATACTTTCTTGAGCGAGTGAATGTGAAGCACAGCGTCTTCGAAATACTTATGGACATATCGTGCAAGCACCGAGCTATTACTCTCGATACCGGCAATCATAGATTTAAACCCCCTATGCTGAATTTTAACCGCTTTGTCTGGCTCCCATTTCATAAGGTTACTCGTCGCGCATCCCCACGTTCCTCCAATAGCCTTCCAGTCAAGATCGCCGGCTTGTCGTCCGGAACTAAGATAGCCAAGCCAGTACATGTAAGGCCGAAGCTCGCGGATATAACTCATGCGGTTCGGATATGGCGGTGACGTAATCACTGCAGTAATGCAGTGCCCCTTCAGCACTCGGTCAAGGTTCCGTGAGTCCCCGAGATACGTTCTAGCATTGCCTTCTCCTGCAGAAATACGAGCTGATTCTGCCACCTCCTTGAATGTTCGGCGAAACAGGTTTTTGAGCATATCTATATGGTTGTGGTCTTGGAACAGCGAGGGAGAGTCCTTCTCCTTTTTAAATGACATCGACTGATGACCAAAACTGACATTTGCAAGCTGGATCGCAACACGACAAAACGTTATTTTCAGTAGATTTCCGGCTAACTCAGAGATGGGCGACGAGGACAACAGTTCAAATAAATGGGCCAGCGCCAGTAAATCGGATCTATTCCACCACTTTTCTATTTCATGTAAAGCAGGCATCCACTGTCCTATTTCAGTTTGCAGTGTTTCTTGCAGTGCTTTGGTTAAAAAGGATTCCGCCTGCGCTATATCACGCTCGCTGTAAGCCGCACATTTCGCACGCGTTAACCATATCAAAAAGGGGTTGATGTCCACTGTGTGGCAGCTGATACCAGCCCGGGAACAAACCAATGCAGTAGTTCCTGTTCCGCAAAATGGGTCTAAAACTACGTCCCGAGATCGACATTGCGCCACGAGGCTCTCGACAAGATGCAAAGAGTACGCAGGAGTTAGTCGCAGCCACCCATGCCGGTCCTTCCCATTATTCGCCTTGAATGTCAGGTGGTCTCTTCGACCGAGCAATGCAGGTCTGGTTGCTGCGTCAGCAAATAGTGAGAGACTGTGGTCACTTCTCACGAAGCAGGCTCCTTAAAACGGTTTCCACTTGCTTCTTTAGAGTCGCTGAGTTTCGCTTGAAGAATGCAGCTAAGTCATATCCCACTACATCCTTGGTGAATGCGTACGTGCTATTCACATCAGTTCCAGTCATGGTTCCCGTCAGCACCAACCAACGAGCCCGTTGATATCTCTCTGCAACATCCGAATCGATCTGCGTGGATAGCAATACCACAACTGGCAAATATTGATGGGCATAGGCGTTGGAAGCGTTGGCGATATCCGCATTTTGTCGCTTTGAATCTTTACTCTTGTACCCTTGTCGCACCTCAAATACCGCTCCGCCCAGCGAGTTTCTCATCTTGGCGTTAAGTGCAAGCTTCTTTGAAGCACGATCAAGCCAGGCCTCAATCCGGTCCCGTTTTGCGCGGTCGATTACTTGAGTAACAGGAATTCGTGCATCTAATGACAGCTTGCGTTTATGCCCTCTCGTCCCAGGTACAGTGTAAGACCAATTAGCATCACCTTCGGACAGCCCAAGGTGATCGCACAAGATTCGATTGAATAACCACTGCCCCCCAATTCCAATTTGCCTATAGACCGAGGTCATTCCACCTGCTGCCTTGTGCGCAGCGTACATAAGAGGTGAGTCCAATCCGAACCATGAATAAAATGGATCTGCTCCATACATTGCTCGAAAATCTGATAGGGAAAATCCTCCTTTCTGACCATGACCAAGCTTGGGACGATAAGATGCACAAACCTTAATGGCGTCTATAATAAGCGCAAGGTACTGTTCGTCCAAATCTTTATTGGCCACGTCTTAACTACCTAATATCCAAGCTGCTTAGTGCCAGTTACGCCACGACCGTCTTGAGCTTCGCCTTTTTCAGCGCATCCAGCATCGAGAGAAAGATTACCCGGCCGTCATCGTTGCCGAGCACATCTTCGGCGCAGCGTTCCGGGTGCGGCATCAGGCCCAGCACGTTCCCTTCGGCGTTGCGGATGCCGGCAATGTTATCGAGCGAGCCGTTCGGGTTGGCGTCCGGCGTGACCTTCCCCTCCGGCGTGCAGTAACGAAAGATGATCTGGGCGTTGGCCTGCAGGGCCGCAAGCGTCACCGGATCGGTGTAGTAGTTCCCGTCCGCGTGGGCGATGGGAATCTTGAGCACCTGTCCCGATTCACAGAGGCCGGTAAAAGGCGTGGCAGCATTTTCGACTTTGACGTGGACGTCTTTGCAGATAAAGGAGAGCGACTTGTTCCGCAGCATGGCCCCTGGCAGCAGCCCCGCTTCAAGCAAAATCTGGAAGCCGTTGCAGATCCCGAGGACCATGCCGCCTTCCTTGGCAAATTGCTGGACGGCCTTCATGACCGGCGAGAACCGTGCGATGGCGCCGGTACGGAGATAATCGCCGTAGGAGAAACCGCCGGGGAGGATGATGGCGTCGAGGCCGGTCAGAGCGGTTTCTTTATGCCAGACCGGAATGGCCTTTTGGTCGAGGACGCTGGAAATGACGTGGATGCAATCGTGGTCGCAGTTGGAGCCGGGGAAAACGATGATGCCGAAGTTCATAATATCGTGAAGCGTGAAGTGTGACGCGTAGCTCGCAAACTCGATTCACCT
>JBOICY010000012.1:0-3136 GCA_050740335.1 Methylococcales bacterium
AGAACCTCAGGCGGCACTTCTCCCATCCGTTGCCTGGCTCTCTCGGCGTTCTGGTTCATTTGCCGGATGTCTTCCCGGTTGACGCCGGTGAATCGCCACTGAACCGCGTAATTGAAGGTTCTTCGAATGGCACGTCCTGCGGAGCGCAGGATTTCGTCGCTGCGCAGGCGGTCGATCAGGCCCAGGTGACGGGCGGTCAACACCGTGCGGGAGAGGACATCGAAGTCTGCGACCAGATACGCGCCCATATACCCGTAGGGATTGCTGAACTGGAGCGGGACCCGGATGGCTTCAAGCGATTGAGCGATCTCGATCCTGAACCCTTCCATTCCCGCCAATACTTCTCCGATCCGCCTGGAATGTTCGTCGATCGTATGTTTCGCGGAATGAATGGATTCCTCGATTTTCAACAGAGTCCAGTCGGCGTAGGGATCGTCGTCCCCGGCGGCTTGCCACAGCGCCCGGGTGCGTTGTCCGAACCCGATCACCCCGATGATCGGCTCCACGCCCTCGCCGCGTTCCCGCCCGTGGACCAGGCGTTGCGCCAGGCCGGTCTGGATTTCCATGGTGACCTGGCTGCGCAGGGTTCCGGGCTGTGACGGGTTTCGATCGGTCGAATCGGAAATCCCGGGTTTGTTTTCTGGCATCGCTCCTCCGGTGTGATGGTTGATTATTCGTTTTTTGCGGATGGGCCGTCGGGCGAGTCCGATTCCGACCGTTTCGTCGGTCCGGGCAATACCGGAGTGAGTCCGGTCGATTCCCATTCACCGATCAGTTTCCAGATCGTACCCACGGGAACTTGGGTCTTTTCATGGACCGCCAGGTAGCGCCGCTTCGGGTTGGTCTCCGTCCCGCAATCCAGCCAGGCCTGCCAGACAGCCGCCTGGACTTCCTCGGACGGCACTAGCGGGCGGCCGCGTCCATGGGTCAAATCGAGGTAACGCCGATGTCTCGCGTATTCCTCGGTCGTCATGCCGCAGAACCGGTGCATCATTTCGTAGCGGACTCCGGCCAGGATCAGCGCGCGATCGAGATCCTCGTCACACTTGCGCCGTTTCAGCATCGCAAGCGCCGCGTCGAAGGCGTCCCGGTCCAGGCGGACATCCAGGAAATTGGCGCGGATGCTCAGCGACACTTCGTGGAGGTCCTCGGTGGTCATCGAGCGGATCGCATCCGCCTGATCGCGCCGCAGACCCAGTTGCAGCACTTCGTCGTAGCGCTGCCCGGCGATCAACCGGGCGATGTACAGCAAGGCGTGTAAAGTGAATTCACCGTGATGGTTGATACTACTCATCTCCTGTCTCCCTTTTTCAGTTGGTCAATGGTCGGACAAAGCCATAATTTTTCTTCCGGAAAGCCGTTCCGGAGGATTCGGCAGGTTTCGATCAAGGTTAAAAGATCCCGGAACGCCCGCTCGGACAATAGCGGCGAGCTTAGAAAGGCGTGCCCCAGGGTGTGGATTGCATCCGGCGGATGGCCGGTCAGGACCAAGGCATCGTCGAGACGATCCTCGATAAGGAATTTCGGCAACCGCATGCCGCTCGGGGCCAGCTTGAGGCGGGCCTTGGTGATCGCCTGCTCCGACAGGGAAAACAGCATCCACCAACCCCACCAGGCTACTTCGTCGTCCCGGATCGGCCGATTGGGCATCTCGACAAAAAATCCGTATCCTTGGGAGGCCGGCCGGATCTGGCGTTCACAATAGAACGATTGGGCGAACCGGGTCGCCAATACACAGGCCCGGCTGCGCAGCGATTTGAGGTCGTTGGCCGAGGGTTGTTTGTCCCGTGCGGTGTTCAATTCGCTGGACAGAAATGGCGTGGCAGGTTCGTCTTCGTCCAGGGCTGGGAGATCGACCTCGGGGTGATCGGATGGTTGGGTCGCCGGGGAAGGCCGACCTGCACCATCAGTCCGGGCGGCATTGGTTTTGTGACGATCGGTTCCGTCAGGAGTGGAGCCGTGATCGGAATTCATGCCCGGCAGGGTAACGGCCTCTTCCGTCTCTTCGGTTTCATGCGTTGTCTGCGTGATCCGGCCCAGCTCGGTCCTGGCGCCGCCGGAATCGGAATTGGTGGTCCCGGATTCCTCGGAATGCAGGCTTTCGTCCGGTGGTTCCGGAGGACCGGGAGGGAGCGTGGCGTCCATTGCTTCCGGAACGGGCGGATCTTCGCCGGCGAGTGAATGCGGCTGGATACCGGCAATCCAGACGTCCACCTCCAGTCGCACGGGTTTGAACGGTTTGCCGGTCTTTTCGGATATCCGCATTTCGAGTTCGTCGAGCGCCAGGCGCAGATTCCAGCCGTCGCTGTCGTGTTTCGAGAGGGTGTATCGAAACAGGCGGTCGAACTCTTTCACATCCAGACCGCACGACTTCCAATATTCCAGATAGTGTTTCTCCGCTTCCCGAATCTCGTCGATCTGTCGTCCGCCGAGGCCTTCTTCCAAGGCCTCCGGAATCAAATTCTCGAGGACTTGGGCGGCGTATTCGTAGCGGATCATCTGACGCCGCGAAATCGGATAACTGATTTCCGCTAGCCGCCGCACGAACTCGCTCCGAGGCAACGATGCGCCGACTTCCTCCTCGAGTTGCTCCAATAGCCCCTTCAGAGCGATCGCCTTGTCGATGAACGCGAGCTCTCCGCGCAATTCGTTTTCGATGAGATGGGCGGTGATGCAGTCGCTTTCGGAAGTCCACGGGACGAACAGGCAATAGGTCCGGCTGAAGGCCGTATCCCGGGTTTCCTGCCAGAGTTCCTTGAGGATCGAAAGACGCGTGTTGCCTCCGGCTCGAACCGTATAGAGCGCATCTCCGGGGCGGCTGGTGATGCCGATCGGATCGTCCAGGCCGCGTTTGGCGCGAATCGACGCCTTGATCCGCGGATACAGGGGATTCCGCAGCCGGCGGGGGTTGTGCTCGTAAGGTTTGATCCGGTCGATCTCCAGATGCAGGTGGGTCGGCGCGACCGGATCGGCGGGGCGCAGCTCCCGAGGTGTTCCGAAATGGCCTTCCAGCAGCATGCCCCTCAATTCGGTGTCGCCAGGCCGCTTTTTGGTGCTCATGATTGCCCTCCGTTGGCCGGAATTCGCAGTTCAAGTGGAAGATGAGGAAACAGTTCCCCGGTCAACGCGAGCATGG
>JBOICY010000013.1:0-3122 GCA_050740335.1 Methylococcales bacterium
GTACCAAAAGATTCGCAATCACGCGACTACGCGGAAAATCTATGCCGATAAATTGATCCGGGAAAATATTTTGAGCGAAGACGAGGTCCAGAAGATGGGAGAGGATTACATCCTGGCACTGGAGCAGGGGGAAAAAGTCGGGTATCCGATACTGGAGCAGGTGGTCAACTCCTATACCGTGAAATGGAACCAGTTTTTCGGAAGCAGCTGGAGTACTGCCTGCAACACCACATTACCCTTGGATCAATTGCGCGCGCTGACCGACAAGCTGACCCAACAACCTCCCGGCTTCGAGTTGCATCCGCGGGTCGCCAAGATTCAGGAAAGCCGGAAAAAAATGGCCGCGGGCGCGTTGCCGATCGACTGGGGCTTCGCCGAAATACTGGCCTATGCATCCCTGCTGACCCAGGGCCGTCATGTGCGATTGACCGGGCAGGATGTCGGCCGCGGTACATTCTTCCATCGCCATGCGATTCTTCATAACCAGATCAACGGGAAAACCTGCGTCCCGCTCAATCATTTGAGCGACAATCAGGCAACCTTCTATATATACGATTCTCTACTATCGGAAGAGGGCGTCTTAGGCTTCGAATATGGCTACAGCACCGCAGAACCGGATTCGCTGGTGATCTGGGAGGCGCAGTTCGGCGATTTCGCGAATGGCGCACAAGTCGTGATCGACCAGTTCATCAGCTCCGGGGAAAGTAAATGGGGACGTTTGTGCGGCTTGACCATGCTGCTGCCTCACGGTTATGAAGGGCAGGGGGCCGAGCATTCATCCGCGCGGCTGGAACGATTCCTTCAACTGTGTGCGGAACACAACATTCAGATTTGCGTGCCGACCACCCCGGCGCAGATTTTTCATCTGCTGCGCCGTCAGATTCTGCGGCCCTATCGAAAGCCCCTGATCGTGATGAGTCCCAAAAGTCTGTTGCGCCATAAACTCGCGGTTTCGACCCTGGAACAGATTACCGGCGGTCAGTTTCATCCTTTGATCCCCGAAATCGATGCCATCAGCCGCAAGCAGATTACCCGTGTCATATTATGTTCCGGAAAGGTTTACTTCGATCTGCTCGAGGCTCGCCGTGCAAAAAAACTCGATCACATCGCGATCCTGCGCGTCGAACAGCTTTATCCCTTTCCGCTGAAACAATTGACTAACGAACTGGCCGGGTACCCGAACATCAAAGAGCTGATTTGGTGTCAGGAAGAACCGCAAAATCAGGGTGCCTGGTATCAGATCAAACACCGCTTTCTGAAGCTGGTCGGCAACGAAATCAAGCTCGAATACATCGGCCGCCCGATGTCGGCATCTCCGGCCGAAGGGAGTTTGAAGCGGCATATCGAAGGGCAGAAAAAGGTAGTCGATAAAGCGCTTGGAGAATAAGCGAACGTAGAAGGATGTGCCGGCGAAGGAAGGGTTGCGATTAAACAACCGTTTGCGCTTGAGGTACATCGACCGCCAAAAAAGTGCTTTTCCCGGAGCGCACCTCCGGGAAATTGGCGATCTCCTCGTCAGCCCACAACCAGATCTCCTCGACAGTCATCGTCCGCGCCGCAGAGCTTCATTCAGACGCGCATGATACGGACTTAATCGGAACGGCCCGTCCGAGCCGATTGCCAAAGCATCCTTTTTGCATTGTTCAATCATTTCGTCAAGTTTCGTGCCTGTGGATGAGACTCTATGGCCTGCCTTATCGGTCCCAATCACTTTATAGACACCAGCCGGAAGCGAGTCTTGCGTGGTGACAGGGTAACCGGCGCTTTGAAGCGTCGACAGCGATTTGGAATTCTTGTGAATGAGCCCGGAAATGACCGCTTCCCGGGAGCCGACGACGTCAAGGCAGCGGAACGCAGGGGTATCGGAATGGCCCCGCATGAACCATCCCGCCAGGGTCAAAGAGCCGGGCATGCACATAAAGGGGTTTTACGGGAACCTTGGGGGCCCAATGTTTTCCACTCGAACGAACCGGTGCGGGCGAGACCGGACAGCAACTTTCCTGGTCTGTCACTGCTGTGTCCGCCGGTGATAGGAGCGAAGCAAGAGATAGCGAAATTTAGCGAATCTGTAAATCGAAGAGCCGGATGCGTAAATTGCGCAGGTCCGGGTCTGTGGGGACCCGGCCGGGCAACCGGTCGTCTTACCCGACAAATCAAGCATGCTTAATGGCAAGACCCCTGCCCTTCCGTGCTCGAGGCGGTTTGTCCGAGTTTATTGGACATCACGGGAAGTGTCGACAACCTCTGGTTTGTACGTTTTCCGACCTGCCGGGGGACTTTGCCCAAGCGGTTACGCTTGCATCCGAAAAGCCGGTTCGACATCCCCGGCGTCGGCCGGAATTATCCGGGCCAGATTCGGGCCTGGTAACGCCAGGCACGTTTTTCCGACGAGGTCGATAATGTGGGTCCGATGGTTCGGCAGGACGCGCGCCGCCTTTACATTGGATGGCCGCGATCAAGGCCTTGGTAAACGAACTCGACCAACAAGCCGCCCGGTCCGTCCATGCGCAGCAACTCGAAACGATCCCGGGCTTTGGTCCGGTGTGTAGCGCCGAGCTGGCCGGAGCAATAGGTACTCTGCAACGGTTCGGCAAACCCTGTAGTTTGGCGTTCTATCTTGGGATGGCCCCGTTGGACAACCACTCCGGCGCTTACCGGGGTTCGAAACCGCCCCGGCATGTGAATACCCTGGCTCGCAAAGCCAAGCCATGACGGCGGTGTGTCGGCACATGGCCCAAGTTCCAGAATTCAGCGCCTACTATGACAAAAAGCGTTCCGAAGGCAAGACACACAACCAGGTAATTCGCACCCCGGGACGTCATCTGACGCGGGTAATCTGGTCCATGTTGCGGCATGACCGAGATTGACGTTGAACCGAATCGAGATCAAGCGAAACAGGCGGCCTGGCCACGCACAAGAGGCCTGTCTATTCAGCAACGGGTGAAAGGATCGGAAAGACCACAACCTGACTGGATAAAAAGGATCTTGAACCATTCGCCTCGGCTTTTCTTTGGCTTAGCCCGAGACAGAGCGACTCGTGTTCAATTCATGGATTGAATACCTTTTTCATCGTCGTTGTTATGGCGACTCCGATCAGTTCAACAGCGTGCCCACCAATTCGC
>JBOICY010000014.1:0-2342 GCA_050740335.1 Methylococcales bacterium
TTGATTCCGCTTTCCGTTACAGCCGACGAAGCCCATCCGGATCGCCTGCCGTCCGGCTGAATTGCGTCGATTGGCGCTCAATATACGTTTCCTCCCTTGTATGTCTCGCCCATTGCCGGGCGTATCCCCCAATCGGGTACTATCTAATTTTGTTGAAATTTGAGATTTTCTTCCTGTCCTTTTGAACTGTGTTCTCTAATCAATGGTTCTGAAGGGTTTATTTATAAGGGTTTTATACTCAGGGCAATCGGGCTTAATGACCTTGCGGGTTCGATTCCGATCTTCGTCAAAAGCAATGTCGAGAACCTACCCTGTAAATTATTCTCGATGGCCCAGTGAGCACGCACCGCCCGTTCCAGTCGATCGGGGTCAGATGAGAGTGGAAACGAAGGTTGCACTCACACCCAGGGTTATACGGGCACTGCCATTAAGTTAAGCCGTCATCTCGGCAGAGCCTGCCCCGGCAGGGATTGCCGGGGGATTGCCGTGATCCAGAAGACAGGGATGTAATCAAGCCTTGCTGCCTCCATGGCTCCGGCAGATTCCGGCAGTCCCTGCCGGAATGACGGGTTTATCGTTAACTGTTTAGTCTTCTATGAAGGATGCAGGAGGATGAAATAGCCGCCGAGACGGGTGATTTGCAGATCGAGGGTACGGGCAATCGATTCGACGATGTGGACGGGATCGTCGGTAGAAAAAACGCCGCTGACACGGCGTTGCTTGAGTTCGTCGCCGGTAATCAGGATATAGCCTGGATGGTAACGGCTCAGCTCGGCAATGACCTGCTCGAGCGCTTCGCCGTCGAAAATGATTTTCCCGCGCATCCAGGCGGTGACACGGTAATGATCCGCCGGGTGGCTTGCGTCCGACAAACGGGAATCGGTAAAGTCAAGCGTTGCGCCGGCCGTCACTTCAACGGACTTGGATATCGGTTGGTTTCGGTTTGGTCGTTGTTGGACTTCCACACGCCCTTCGGTCACGGTGATCGCTCCGGCCGGTTGCTCGCGCCGCACGACATAAGCCGTTCCCAACGCAGTGGCCAAGGTATTGCCCGCGATCACCCGGAACGGACGGCTTGGGTTCGGCTGAACCTGAAAATAAGCCTCGCCTTGCAGCAGTTCGACTTCGCGCAATCCTTCGGAATAACGTATGTTCAATGCACTGTCGGTATTCAACCGTACCTGCGAGCCATCGGCGAGGTTAAGCGACCGGATCTGTCCGTGACCGGTATAAAAATCCGCTTGCCAGCGAATGGCCAGATGCGGATACTCCAACAGCATGAGAACAATCACGGCTGCCGCGGCCAATGACAAACCGATCCATTCGCGTAATCCGCCGGGCTTGCTACCGGCATTGTGCCGGTCACCGTTGCAGTGGCTTTGTTGATATCGGGCCGCAAGATCCAACTGTCCCCAGAGCGTCGCCATTTCTTGAAATGCACGGCGATGCCGGTCATCGACTTCCAGCCAGCATTCCAATTGCGCGCGTTCCCGGTCGCTGAAATCCTCCGCTTCCTGCCTGAGCAACCAACGGCTGGCTTGTTCGTGGAGATCGCGATCGCTTGCACCGTTCGAATCAGGAGTATTGTTCATTGCAGGTTACTTCGACGGGATGGGAATAACCGGAGGTTGTGGCATCGGCTTTCCATTGTACATCCTGATTTCATGAACCTGCATCGATCCCGTGCGTAACCGCAATACTTACTTGGCCAAAAGGAATTCTCAATCTTCCGTACATACAAAAGGCGCACGATCCCTACCGCTATTGTAAAAACCACCGTCACGATCCATTCACGGCGACGAATGGCACGCTGGAATCACGATATTCGATACGCAATCGTGCAACCGCCATTGTTTCACCAGCGCCTCCTTAAAAATAACCGGAAAACCCATTGCTGGATTTCCCGGCGACTACCCATGGCAAGGGAGGTGGTATGACCTTGAAAAAGCGATGATTGGCGATCAGTTGGCGGTGATGCTTCCCTGCCCGATCGCATCGAAGCAATGTTCAATCGATCGCTTGGTCACCGGAGCCAAGCGACTGGATCGATACGACGTTCGCGGTGCAACATTGGTCGAACCGAGCCTGTTTCAGGGTTCGAAGATTCGGTCACGGCAATGCATCATCGCGCGGTGCAGATGTTTTTCCACCATGCTGCGCGATATGCCGAGTCGCTCGGCGATCTCCGCGTGGCTCAGTTGCTCGACCTTTCTTAAAAGAAAAACCTGCCGGCATTTGGGCGGCAATTCCGCGACCGCCCGGTCGAGAATTTCCAGCTTTTGTCTGACCGCCAGCCAGTCTTCGGACGAGCAAGAAGCCTCCCGCATCGTTTGGTTATGCTG
>JBOICY010000015.1:0-12493 GCA_050740335.1 Methylococcales bacterium
ACGCAGAAAAGGACGGCTTGCAGCGCGAACGCCATCCTCACCCGGACTCGTGTGTACGGCTCAAGATGGAAGTCGTTTGGTTGAAAAGCCAAAACCTTCGCCACCAGGAGAGTTGCCGGTTGACGGGTGTTGGTTCGACGACGTTGACCGGTTACCTGCGAAGCTATCAAGAAGGCGGCATCGGGGCCTTGAAAATCCGCAAGCCTTACCGCCTCCAAAGCGATTTGGATGCCCATCCAGAAATGCTGGAAGCCCACTTCCGCAAACATCCGCCGGCCACCACCCAAGAGGCGCTGGCCACCATCGAGTCGATGACCGGCATACGGCGCAGCCCGAGGCGGATCCAGGAGTTCTTCAAGCGGGTCGGGATGAAGCGCCGCAAGGTCGGGATGATCCCGGCCAAAGCCAATGTGGCGGCGCAGGAAAGGTTCAAAAAAACAGCTGGAGCCGCGCCTTGAAGAAGCCAAGGCCGGCAAGCGGGCAGTGTTCTTTGTCGACAGTGTGGCAGTTTGTCAAAACGAAATGCCTGTACTCGGTTTATTACCCAAACTTCAAAGAATTCAAGCAGGGTATTTCCCCCTGGCGCACATCGAGTTGACCTTGTCCTGCCCGGATTGCCGAAACACTTGGCACGAAACGCTGCACGTCATCGATTTTCTGTGGCAGGAAATCGCTAATCTGGCGAGGCGTTTGCTCTTCGAGGTCGCGCAGCTGGCCTCGGCCTTCGGCTGGAGTGAGCGGGAAATATTGGCGCTGACACCGGAGCGCCGGCGCAGCTATCTGGAATGGTTGGTGGTATGAGGATGGAAGCCGCCAGCGCGCCGATAAACCCTGGATTATTTGCCGCCTTGGCGGCCCGCGAAGTCGCACAACCCGCCGGCGCGAGCGGGCAAGAGCCGACCCAAGGCCTGCGCCCGCGCTTGCCAAATCCATGCGAAACGTTTGATCTGAATCGGGACAACCCACCGCTCGAAGAGCAGGTCGAAACTTCAGCGCCGGCACCTTCACCGCAATCCGCAATCGCTGAGTCGGGATTGGGCGCGCATCGGCTCCAGCCGCTTGTGTCCGATCCCGTTGGAGAGCATCCATCCCGACCGGCGAAAAGATTTCAGCCCCGGCGGCATACCCGATACGGCGAAGCGGAGTTCTCCCGTGACGAGCGACAGGACGATGACCAAACACGCGATAGGCGACCGCTGGCCTCCGGGATTTTCGGAACGCCCGGCCCGGACAAGCCCTCTCCGGGATCAATCGAGTCTTTTCGGCCCGAAATGGCGCATACCCAATCGCAGCGTCCTCAGCCGCTGGTACCGGAGCAAACGATCACGGAACGCATGAACACCTTCGAGCGGGAGATCATCCATGAAATCAGGCCGGCCGGTTTATTCGCACAAACGGCGGACCGGAGTGCAGGTGTAAGTCCTCGACTGGTACCCGCACACGCGTTGATTCCGCCGGCGGTAAAATCCCCCGAACCGAGCATCGAAATTCATATCGGCCGCATCGAAGTCCGCGCTCAGGTACAGGCAACGCCCGCCAAACAAGAAAAAACGCCCGCCGCATCTACGGATAACAGGTCGCTGCAAGCCTATCTGCTCAACCGCTCACGGGGCGCGCGGTCATGAGCAGCCCGCTCGCCCTAGCTGGGGTCACAGCCGTATTGAAAGATTTACTCAGCGACGGGCTGATCAACCACAATGATCTCGCGCCGATCGGCACCTTCACCGTCAGCACGCTTCCACCGGATTAGATTCAAACCGGCGCGAACGAGGAAAACCGCATCAACCTGTTTCTGTATCAAGTCACTCCGAATCAGGGTTGGCGCAACCAGGGCATGCCATCCACCGGTTCAAACGGCGAACGGCTCACTAATCCGCCATTGGCGCTCGACCTGCACTACATGCTGACGGTCTACGGACGGGAAGACCTGACTGCGGAAGCGCCGTGGGGATATGCCATGGAGTTACTCCACGATAGGCCGCCACTGGGTCGCGCCGACATTCGCAAGTCGCTGAGCCCTACCAATCCCATCAATGTCAACTTGATTCCGAAGGACGAAGACGGGCGCTCGGCGGTTGATCTGGCCGACCAGATCGAACAGATCAAGATTACCCCGAATTATCTTTCTATGGACGAACTCTGCCGTATATGGACCTCCATGCAGGCACGATTCCGCCCAACCATGGCCTAGCAGGTTTCCACCGTGCTGATCCAGCGTAAGAAGCCGGCCAAATCGCCGCTGCCGGTACTGGCTCGGGGAGAAAAGGACCGGGGGATCGAAAGCCAGCCCGATCTGCGAGCACCCGCCCCAACCCAACCGACCTTGAGGATGCTCAGCATACGGGAACCCCACCCAGGGGTTGACTCGGGACGCGGCGGAGCTCGGGGACACACTCGTGCTGGCGGGCGCGCTGCTGGCGGGCAATAAGGTAACCGCTTTTTTCAGCCATCGATTATTGCCAAAGCGGCGGGAATTACCCGTCGCGGCGGGGGCCACGGCGGAGCGGGTCGAAATCCAGCTACCTAAGAACACCGACGCCAATGCTCCGCGCGACTGGCCGGCAGGTCCCTATTCGGTTTCCCTGCAGATCGAACGGACCGGAAAACCGACGACTCTGACCAACGTTCTGTTCTTTGCCCTGGCCCCGAGAATCAGTGCGGCTCCTGTCGTCACGGGCGGAGCGAACAATCCCTCGGTCACGGTTCAGTTTTACCCGGAGGTGCGGGACACTCAGCGCGTGGAGCTTTTTGTCGGTGGCGATCCTTTTAAGCCCACTGCGTTCGTCGGGAATGTCGCAACGCTCGCGATTCCGCTGACCGGAATCAAACCCATCGAAGGCCCGATTCCCATCGGTCTGCGTGTCGATGGTGTCGACAGCATTCTGGTGCGCGACCCCGCTGCGAAGCCGCCCCAGTTCGATCCCAAGCAAACGATAACGCTGCCGATATGAACGCCTCCTCCTTCGAAACCAACAATCAGGCGTTCTTGAAAGCCGCATTGGAATGGCTCAGGTTACTGCTGCAATCGCGCACGCCGCCCGTCGCGGAAAAGCCCAAACACTGGTGGTGCCGGAAGGGCAAAAAGAAAGCCATTTCGGCAGAGAACTTGATTGCGGCACGTCAGGCCATGGACGATGCGGTCAAAGCCGATCCTCCGCCGGCCTTTACCAGGGCCGAGGACAAGCTGGGCTTGTCCCCATTCGAAGCGGACATGCTGTGGCTCGCCGCCGCCATGGAAATCGATCCGGACCTGCCCGCGTTCATCGCGGCATGGCACCGCGATCCGAGCCGCCGCTATCCCACACTGGCGCTCGGCCTGTCCATTTTCGACGAGAACGAGCGCCACGGTGATGCCCTGACACCACACCGGCCTTTGCGCAGATACCAGTTGCTGGAAGTCCATCAAGCCGGCGGGGCACCTTTGCTCACGGCTAACTTGCGCATCGACGAACGCATCGCCGCGTTTATCAAGGGCGAAAACAACGAACTCGACGAGCGATTGATGACCCTCGTATCGCCGCTCCCTTCGGCGCCGGGCTTGCCGGCCTCGCAGGCCGCCACAGCCCGAGCCATCGGACAGTGGTTGTCGGCCGAAAGTCCGGTCGGCATCGTGCAATTGACGGGTGCCGATCCGGCATCCAAGCGCGATGTGATGGCGGCCAGCGCCGCTTTATCGGGAAGGAAAGTCATGTCCATCGCAGCCGATGCATTGCCTTCCCGGCCCGAAGACTTCGATACCTTCATCAAACTGTGGCAACGAGAATCCCGCCTCCTGCCTTTGGTCTTGTACATCGAGGGTTTGGAGACCACCACTACGGTGGTCGGGGAAGACCGGGCCGTGATGACGGGGAATCCGCGTCTGATCCGCAATCTGCGGCGCATCGGGGAACCGGTGGTGATCGACACCCGCAAGGCGATCGCCGAACTCGAGGGTTGCGGCGTCCTCGAAATCAAACCGCCCTCGGAAACCGAGCGCCGCGAACTTTGGCACGATGCATTGGCGACGCGCGGTGTCGAAGCACCCGCGCAATCCATCGTCCGGCTGGCCGGGGAATTCACCCTGGCCTCTTCTCGCATCGAAGAGAATGCCGGACAGGCTGTTTCCGGCCTGGAAAGCCACCATCTGGACGACGGGCCGGGCTGTGTGGAGCGTGCCTGGCAAGTCTGTATCGCGCGTGGGGCGGCCGACATCGAAGGCTTGGCGGAACGCATCGAACCCAAGGCCAAACTCGACGACATCAAGCTGCCGCCCCACGGCAAGGCCGAACTGGAGCGCCTGGTGCGGCACGCCCGGCACCGCTCCACGGTCATTTCGGACTTCGGTTTCGGCGCAAGCACCAACCGCGGGCTCGGACTCGCCGCGCTGTTTCATGGCAAGAGTGGCACCGGCAAGACCATGGCCGCCGAGGCCATCGCCGGAGCCCTCGGCCTGCCCCTGTTCCGCATCGACAGCGCGAGCCTCATCAGCAAGTACTACGGCGAAACCGAAAAGAACATCCGCCGCATCTTCGAGGCCGCCGAGGCGGGCGGCGCGGTATGTTTCTTCGACGAGTGCGACTCCTTCAGCAGCCGGCGCGTGGAAGCCAACGACAGCCACGACCACTTCCTGAACGTGCAGATCAACTATCTGCTGACCCGCATGGACAGCTTCACCGGCGTCGCGATCCTGGCGACCAACATGAAGCAGGCGCTGGACCCGGCCTTCATGCGGCGCACCCGCTGCGTGATCGAATTTCCTTTCCCTGGCGTGGCTGAGCGCAAGGCGATTTGGCAATCGGTGTTCCCGGGAGAGACACCGATGGGATATTTGGATTACGACCGCCTGGCCCGCTTCGTCCTGTCCGGCGGCAACATCCACAATGCCGCCCTCGCCGCCGCACATAGCGCCGCCGCGGAAGGCGCGGGTGATGGAATGCCCCAGGTCGAAATGCCTCATATTCTCGATGCCATTCGCGCCGAACTGATCAAGATCGGCCGGCCTGGCTCTAGCGCGGATTTTGTTTGGACGCCTCCAGTCACTGAAGAAGCCCGGGAGGAAGCCGCATGACTATTCGCCTGGTAATCGACCGGCTGGTGGTGGAGGGCATGGTGTTGTCGCCGAGCGAGCGCGTGACCCTTGAGGAGACTCTGCGAGAGTCGCTGATCCAGGCGCTGCACGAAAGAGCCGCCACACACGCCTTGCCGGAAGCGCGCAACGCGTGGCGCGAGCGGTTGCAGGTGAATTTGCCCGGAAAGGCGGGCGGTACGGGACTGGGTCAATCGCTCGGCACCTCGTTGGCAAGTCATGTGTGGGATGGAGCAGCACCGCCATTGCGTGGCCTAGGGGGAAGGTGATGAACGGAGTCGGTAGGTTGCATCTATTTTCTCCGCCCGAGAAGCATAAGGTCAACGGAACATGACACAGCAAAGCCTTGTGCCGTTAAGCGCCGCAATCACTCATGAAAACAGCGTAGTCCGGTTGCAGCGGAAGTGTGCTTGCGAGGAGAGCGGAACAACCTGTGCGCGCTGTGCCTCGGAAAGGAAGCCGTTTCAGCGCAAGGCCACGGGGAGCGGTTCGCTTGGTGCTGTTCCGCCGATAGTCAACAAGGTGCTGGAGAGTCGCGGAGAGCCGCTTGATGGTCCAACGCAGAGTTTTATGGAGGTACGCTTCGGGCACGATTTTTCAAACGTTAGGGTGCACAGCGACTACATGGCTGCGGCTTCCGCCCGCGCAGTCAACGCGCGGGCATATACAGTCGGAAGCGACATCGTCTTCGCCACGGGCCAATACTCGTCTGCTACTCGTTCGGGTCGCGAGTTGCTCGCCCATGAGCTCACTCACGTCGTGCAGCAGACCGGGTGGACCGGCGCGTCAACAGCGAACCTGACCATGGAGCGTGAGGCTGATGCTGTTGCGGGCGACGTCGCTAGAGGTCGCGTCGTACCCCGCATTGCCGCCGCTCAGCCAATCGCGCTGGCGCGAAAGCCAGGTGGAGAACCACTACCTCCAGCCGAGCCCATCTCCAGAGAGGAGCACGGTCGACTGACTATCGGGTTTGGCGAGGCGATGGACCTCGTCACGGCGTGGTATCGCAGTGATCGGGCCACCGCCCCGAAGACCTTACCGCCGCAGCGGACCCGGCTATCGAGAAAAGTGGAAGTTGCGGGTGTTAATCGCGTCGAGTATTCAGTCAATGAGAAGGAGCGGACAAAACTCGAGCAACGCGGTTACCGCGTGAGTATCCAACCAAAGGTCCTCGACAAACAATTCTCGGTGACGGTGGCGTGGGGAAACCCCGCGGACGATGTCGCCGACGTGCCCGAACCTGAAAAGCGTACCGACGAGGCGCCGAACAAGCCCCAAGGGAGTCGGTACGACTATTCCCCAGCAGGCCTACCGCACTACGCGACCGCCGATCCGAGCGACCTCACCGGCAGCATGTTGGACGACGCTCTCGGGGCGATCGAGTACAAACTGGAGCATGCAAAGGCGGAAACGCCGGAGACCGCCGCGCTTCGCGAAAAGCAAGAGCAGCTTAAGCAGGAACAGCAACGGCGCCACGGTTCGGCAGGCGCCTTTGGCAAACTTGCCCGAACCGCGGCGCAAGCAGCGCTGGCAAAAGGAGCTGCCGGGGATCCGAAAGAAATGGCGGCTGCCGCCGCGATCAGCTTCACCATCGGCTTCGTCGAAGGCGCTCAGTACGAAATCAGACCAAAGGATTGGCGCGAGATCGGAGACGAGATCAAAGCGAACCCCCTCACCTTCCAAATGGGAGCGGCCGCGGGATCCGTCGAAGGGGCACTTGAAGGCATTTGGGATGCCGTTAAGGGATTGCTGGACCTCCTACAGCTAGGAATCCAGCTTTCACCGGCAGGACTTGCCGCACGTGGCGTCAAAGAGTTGAGCGAGTACCTGATGGATCCCGAAGGCTACCGGAAGCGGATGGGCGAAAACCAGGCCAAGATCACAGCGGTAGCCAGTGCGTTCAAGGAGTTCATCGAAAAGGTCGCCAAGGACCCGGGATTCCTCTCGGCTGCCGGCGAAGATCTCGGCAAGCTGGTCGGAAGACAGGCGGGAGACTGGTTCAGCACCACGTTCAAGGACAAGACCACCTTCGAGAAGGGGCGAACGGTCGGCGGGGTATGGGGGCGAATCGCAATTGAAATTGCGATGCTGTTTCTCGGGCCGGAAGAGTGGGCAGCTCGGGGAGCCACGGCAGCAGGTGAGGCGGCCCGGGCGAGCAGTACTGTCCGCCGGGCGATTCTGGACCTCATTGAACACATTCCCGCACTAAAGAAGCTGTACGAGGCCCGGCAGCTCGCGAAGTCCGCGCGCGCCGAGCAGAAAGCCGCTGGCGCGGCTCGTAGCGCTGAAAAGACTGAAGGCCTGGCTCAGGGGGCGGTCAGGGCCGAGGAGAAGGCAGCGCCTGCAGCCGGTACAGCGGAAAAAGTGCTCGCGCAAAAAGCGCTCAAGGACGGCCACACGCTCAAGTTCACGCCTGAGGGATGCAAGGTTTGTAGCGCACCACCGTGTCCCCTGATCCGCAAGCAGTTCGCCAAGGAGCTTGACGAGAACCCGCGTCTCGCGGAGAGGCTGACCCACGCCAAGGGACTATCCGCATCTCTCGACCCCAAGCAGAAGGCCCAGGCAGAAACGATCGCGGAGGAGGTCTATGAAGATCTGAAGAGAATCGCGCAGGAAGGCATAAACACCGACAAGAGGAAGGTGCCGACGTACTTGCGGGACCTCGACCGCTTGCAGAAGGAAAGCAAGCAGGCCGAGAGCGCCCGGCGCGAGCTGGCAGCCGCGGTGGAACAGCGAATGCCGGCAGGCACGAAAGTAAGAGTGGTTCGCACGGAGCGCAGCGAAGCCGGCATCGCGCAGGGCCGCGCGGCCACGCGCAAGGGAGCTCCGGTCGATCCGGACATCGAATACGAAATCGACCTGCCGGATCAATTGCGCAGCGCAGCCGGCCTCACGGTGCCTGAGAAGGGCGCTGCCCGAGCGAAGGGAACGTTCAAGCCAGACGACATTCGCTTCTTAGGCGAGAAGGGCGACAAGTATCTATTCATGGACCACAAGGAAGTACAAACGGTTTGGGAAAAATCGTACTACGCCTCGGAAAAGGCGCGCCCGCAATTGCGTGCGATGCTGGAGCGTCACTTGGATATCGCGCGCGCCATGCAGCCAAATTGCCGCGGATTCGCCTACACCACCAACGAGCCGAAGCTCGCGAATTTGCTTGCCGAAGAGATCGCTGCGATCCGAAAGAGCGTGCCGGCCGCGAAAGATCTGTTGCATGCTCCAGGGTTCGGACCATGACCACTTCCCCCCGCTCTCCCCAAATCCTCAAATCCGGCATCGTGCTGCTGGATCCGGCGTCGTTTCAACCGCAGAGCATCGTGGTGCTGCAGTACAACCCTGATCAGCTTTCCCGCACACTACAAATCCAGGCGATGAGCGGGGAGTCGGGGGACCGTTCCGAGGCTTTGCGGCTCAAGGGTGCGCCGGTGGAGACCTTCAAGCTGGAGGCGGAGATCGATGCCACCGATCAGCTCGAAATGGTTTCTCCAATACCGGTAACCGCATTGCAGATAACCGCAAGGCAGATACTGGGGCTCCCAGTCATAAATGAGCCCGCGTAGGTTGGGGTGAGGTACGAACCCCAACATTTGATGGCGGCGGGGATTAAGTTGGGGTTCCTTCGTCACCCCAACCTACAATGATGTGTTGGATATATCGAGCCGGGTAGGGTGCATTCCATGCACCAAACAACCGTAAATATGGCAACGAATGATGAATTCTTTTACGAATATTTGTAAACAACCGAATTATGGTGCGTGGAACGCACCCTTAACTGTCAGCGTGAGTGGTACGCCTGGGGCAGATAATAGGATAGTTAATGTGGTAATGGAATCAGAGAAAGGTCTGGCTAGTTATAAGGTAAGCAAGTGTTGATAGAAAAATTATTGGAGACGCAATAAGCGATGAATACCCTTGTCCAATCGAATAGTGTAAAAATGCCAGCGGTTACGCCTGTGCAGGGTGGTTTGCTGCAACAGAAATGCGCCCATGGCAATCATACGATAAGTCACGATGGGTATACCGGTTATCTTGCTGTCAAGGCCGTGGTTGCGTGGCCGAGAATTACAATATTGTGGGTTGTTATCAAGCCGCTTCAAATTTTGGAAAGTCGGCGGGTTTTATGATTGTTATGGCACTGAAATTTCTTAAAACCAATAAATCGTTATCGCCGGTGATAATGCAGTCACAATTTCCGGCGACCGCGGTTGCAATGATGTTATCGTCATCCTTATCCCGAGAAACGCGTGAATTGAGTTTTACAGGTTCCACAACGAGCATTTTTGTTCGTAACAGGTTTATCGCTGCGTTTGATTCTTCAATCGTGAACTTAAATTTACCTGTCAGGTTTTCCGTAAATTCATCAAGAATGAACTGTGATGTAATCAATTCATGGGTTCGGGAACAATGCTCAAGCAATTCATTGCAACCACCGCGAGCAATAAACGCGGCAATAAGTACGTTGGTATCGAGGACGATTCTCACGAAACGCGGTCGAAAACATCTTCGTCGGAATAAATGCCCTGTGCTTGCGCCCTGGAGGTCATATGTTCACGCATCTGTCTGAACTTGCGGATAAACAGATAATCACGCAACGCTTCACAAACAAGATCGTTGGGCGATTGATTGCTTTCGCGCAGTGCTTCATCCAACGCGGAACGGATGTCTTGCGGCAAATTGACCATAATCGTTTCTTGCATACAAAAAACCTGTTGAGGTCTGATCTAAATGTGAAGTGTAACAAAAATACAAGGTTTTCACGATGACTAACCACGCCCTGGCCCAAACCGATACTGCAAAAAAACGCCAGCGTTTACGCCTGTGCCGGATACCTGAAGGATTTAAACCATGACCTCCTTCCCCGGCTCTCCACAAATCCTCAAATCCGGCATCGTACTGCTGGATCCGGTGTCGTTTCAGCCGAAAGAAAATGGGATTGTGGTGTTGCTAGTACAACCCGGATCAATTGAGTCGCACACTGCAAATACAGGCCACCAGTGGGGAATCGGGAGACCGTTCCGAGGCTTTGCGTCTGAAAGGCGCGCCGGTGGAGACCTTTAAACTGGAAGCGGAGATTGATGCAACTGACTATCTTGAAAAACCTGATTTGGAGGAAAACAAGCCGTTCACACTGTTCGGCATATTTCCTCAGCTAGCGGCATTGGAATCGCTGATTAGCCCAACTAGCGACCAGTTGGCCGGGATGGAAAGCATCCTCACTGATGGCACGGTGGAAATTGCGCCGGTGGAAGCGCCTCTTGCCTTGTTCGTATGGAGCTCCCAGCGGATAGCGCCGGTGCGGGTAACAGAGTTCTCGATCACCGAAGAGGCGTTCGATAAACGCCTCAACCCCATCCGCGCGAAAGTGAGTTTAAGCTTGCGCGTTTTGACCATTAGCGATTTCGGTTTCGGCCACAAGGGAGGACAGTACTTTATGACTTATTGGAAGAATAAGGAAATGCTTGCAAAATTAGCTGGAAAAGGGGATTTAAGTATATTAGGAACGAGGTTACTATGATCGATCCGATCGCTTTTGCCTTTTCGTCGCAGAATTCACGCATCGAGTCGTTTGCCGAGAACAGCCGCTACCGGGGCGTGCCTTTGTTGGTCCACGTAGATGCGAACGGCCTGGAGCATGTGTATGTCGGGCGGCGATTATTACCGCCACCGGAAGCCCTGGCGGAGGTTGGAAAAATCGAAGTCCACGAAGGCGACCGCATCGACAACATTGCGGGTCAGGTGTTCGGCGATGCGGAACTCTATTGGCGCATCGCCGACGCCAATCGGGTGCTGACGCCGGGCGAACTGACCGAACGCATCGGCCGGCGCTTGCGTATCACGCTCCCTGAGGGTATGCCGGGGCCGCGGCAAGGATGAAGACGATGCATCAGCAAAAGGCGGGGATTTTTATTGGACGCTGCCACAGAGGTTGTCATACCGGCATGGACTGCCGGTATCCAGTCTGCCGGGATGCGCGGCGCCCAATACGTCCCTGTACACTGGGTTCCGGCACTCCCCCGGATCGAGTCCGGGACAGGCTCTGCCGGAACGACAGTTCTGAAAGGGTGAAGGGAGCAAGCCCATGCTGAGCGGCATCCAGCTGACCTTGATGATGGGGTTTGCCGACCCGGAGCCGGTTTCTTCGGAGATAACCGATTGCCTGCTGTCGACTCAAGTAACGCAGGCGACGAAGGGGAAAAGCGGCTTTCAACTGTCGTTTGCCTTCGGCAAGGGTTCGGGGGCACGCCGGAGATTCGAAACGGGCTTTTTCGATCCGCCGAAACGCGTGGTGCTCATCGCTACGGTCAACGGTACGCCGAACGTGCTGATGGATGGCATCATCACCCGCCACGAAGTGACCGCCAGCAACGAACCCGGACAGTCGCGTCTGAACGTCACCGGGGAGGATCTGTCGCGGATCATGGATCTGGTCGATTTCAGCTGGGTGTTCAAGTACCCGGCCATGCCTGCGGAAGCGCGGGTGGCGATCATCCTGGGAAAGTATATTACGCTGCTAGGCATACTCCCCATCATTTTACCCAGTGTGCTTATTGATATTCCGCTGCCGACTGAATATATACCGAGCCACATAGGAACCGATTTGCAATATCTCACCTATCTCGCCAACAGCGTAGGCTACGTATTTTACATTGATCCCGAGCCACCGGCGGGGATTTCAATTCCCCGCGAGTTGCCGAAATTGCCACAGGTGTCGCTACCGGGAGGGGTCGTCACGCCCCGCAGTATTCAATTGGTGCCGGGACATTCCACTGCCTATTGGGGGCCTGAGATTAAGACTGGCATACCGCAGGCAGCGTTAATAGTCAATTCCGACGCGGCGAGCAACGTGGACTCTCTGACATTTGCATTCGATGGCTTTTCGAAGACCGTAGACCTGATCTTGATTGAAAATAGCTTGCTACCGATGATCCCGATACCCGTTCCGGTGCCGGATTTCAATCCACTCTCGCCGCTGCTGGGCTCGCGTATTCCAATTCCGCTTCGCGCTTCGCCGTTGACAGGTATGGCTAAGTTTACGATCCCTCAAGCGGCTATGGTCGGACTTGCCAAAGCCGCACGGGCCGCGGAAATAATCACCGGCTCTGGAACCCTCAACGTGTTGCGCTACAAACGCTTGCTTAAACCGCGCAGGCTGGTGGAAGTGCGGGGTGCGGGTTTGCCACACGACGGCTTGCATTTTGTGCGTAGCGTGACGCATTCGATCAAACCCGGTGAATATAAACAGAGTTTTACTTTATCACGTAATGCCTTTATGCCGTTCGGCGGCCAGATTCCGGTGTGAGACCTTAGTTCTACTTTGTCAGGTTACATGATTACTATATTCAAAGTTCGTCATTCCGGCAGGCAGATTGCCGGAATCCAGGCTCCATGGATGGATTTGAGCTTACTGCCTCCATGGCACTGGATACC
>JBOICY010000016.1:0-6069 GCA_050740335.1 Methylococcales bacterium
GTGCAAAGTAGGGGAGCGGAGTAGTCGTTGTTCGAGTTTTGTTTTTCCTTTGCCGCAAACCTTCACACCTTTCTTATAGGGGGCATCCAGCAACTGCACTACCGTGCGCATTCCGTTCCAGAAGAAATTCCCGGCTCGCTTTAAGACCGTTCCCGCAGTGCTCAGCAGATATCCGTTCCACGACTTCTCCAGCCCGGCCCAATAACGCGCAATGGCGTTGTATTTGCTGTGATAGGGCGGGTAGTAGACAAGGCGGACGCGAAGCCCCGTCAATTCGGCAAATTCCGCCATACGCAGAAGGAATTGACTACGGTGTCCGTTGCATTCCGGACCATTATCTGCCAATTAATGACCCACTGTTTCACACCGGATAGCTCGGGTTTTCTCTCCTCCCACCACAGAAAAAGACCGTCAACCAGGCAAAGTCGCTGGTTTTGTAATGGGTGCCGAAAAACCAGAATGATCTACCGGTGACCGGCTCCACAATGCCGCCAGGTACCAATTTCTCCTTGGAGCACAGGTCATGATCCAATGCTTGGACCGCCACGACCCCTCGCGATCGCCCACCTCTGGAATATTCGCCAACCTGTACAACCGCCTGGGTGTCGATGCGGATTCTCCGGGTTTCAGGGTCCGCATCCGCCAGCGCGTTCACTATCCTGACATTTTCAAAGATCGCGTCGGTTTCCGCGGTTTTTTTTGAACCTTGGTCTTGGCCACTGTGCGCAAAAGGTATTCTTGACGAATCAGCAGGTTGGAAATCGTGCGTAGGGTCGGCAAGGATTCCGTTGACCACCCTTTCTCTGCCAGCGCATCGTACACTGCTTTAGCCGTCATGTTCGTATCCAGCAAGGTGGTACGCAGACTGGATTCAGATTCACTTGGCGGCTCCATGATGGCGTGTATGTCGGCCAGTAAATCAGGGCTCTTCTCTTCTGTCTTGGGCTTGACTCGCGCAGATAGGTCGTTCAGACACGATATGCCGGTTTGAAATTCATGGATGCCCACTGCAACAGCGGTCCGACTCCAACCAAACACATTCTCGGCAACCCGATGCTTGCCATCAAGCAGCAATAGCGTTACATCACCCATCGCACACCGCCGCGCTGGCCAAGGAATCAAGTCAACCAAACGCGATATTAAGTCCACCATTTCCGCAGACACACCTTTGCGTGCCAGGGTCGCTGTCTTCAAACTCATTGTCTCCGTCTAGGTAGCATGAAAACATTATAAATGGTAAATCAGTAAATTCGTACTCCCTAAGTAGTTAACGGAATGCTGGCCTCATATTGAATATAAACAATCACGTACAAGTTCGGTTCTTTTGGAGTTCCTACTTGTGGGTAAAGCGCAGGCCTAGGTGCAAACTTAGATCATAGATGGAGATAATGTGTTTGTCCCAAATAAGCTTACCGTATCTCTTATAGCTGCACTGGCGCTAGCTAGCGCCAGGGTCGATGTCAGCCCTTGCACACTTAAGCGATTACCAATAAATCCTATTGCCCCGAACAGCTTGACGTATTTATTGGTCGCTCAAAACTTGTTGAGGTCCGCTTGCAAAATGAGCGCACTGAGGGAAAGATCGAAGTCTTCCCTGAGCCTCCGCTCTTAATAGCAAATAGGCAAACCAATGCCCAATGTTCCATTGATGGCGGAGTACAGGTCAGAAAATCCTTGTACATCAGCAGCAACGAGTAGCTTCTCGTAACTCAGGAATTCAGCGGATCGAGCGATTTTCTAAATTTCTATGACACCCAAACATGCCAAAAATTGCATGAAATTGATGGATCAGGTTCAACCTGATCCATTCAGGAGTCGGAAATTATCATCTCAAACCCGCAGGGCACGGGAGCACAACATGCCGGACGCAAAAAAATGTATCAGCTAAACGCTTTCTGCCAGCCTCTGAAGAAGTCGGCAAAGTAACGTTAATTATCTAGGAGGTATTATGTCAGACCTCGACCAATGTATTGTTGAAAATTGCAGACAAAGCTGGGAAGAAGAGTTTATAAAAGGACTAATAAACAAGAACCATTGTTCGGGGTTTGTAAAGGCTGTGACCAAGAAGCTCGGAATACCGATTCCAGAAACAGCAATTGCTGATGACATAGTGGATACAATCAATATAAGCTGGAAAGAACTTATATCGGGCTCCGATGCCATGCAACAGGCGGCCGCTGGCATCTTGGTTCTGGCTGGACTCAAGAGCGCTGACCACAAGCCGGCCAGTAATCAAGGACACGTCGCCGTTGTTGTAAGCGGAAAGTTGTGTAGAGAGAAATACCTGCCAGTTTGGGGAAGCACTGGTGGAGCCAAGAGTCAAGGTGAAAAATCAGTTGGCGAGGTGTGGAATAGTATAGACCGGGCCAATGTCGTCTACTATGCGTACACAATCCCAGCGTGCAACAAGTAGGCAACCCCACCGCCTTTTTCTTAACAAGGGTTTGCAGCTGACTGCCAGGAGCTTTCGTTGCGTTTCGGCCTCTGGCAACAACTGAAACATAGCGTTGGGCTCGACAGCAGGAACACAATCAGAGTTAAGTGAAAACATGTCAAATCCGGAAAGATTATTGCTGTTCGCCGCTTCGTTAGGTGTTTTTCTTTTCGCAGGTTGCACTGGCCGCGTGATCGATTTTTATCCGGCGGCGAACTTCACCACCCGTTCGATTTCCACCAAGTCTCCCGAGAGCATTGAGGTCGTATTCGACGGGAGTCCTTGATGCGCTTACCGGAACGTGGGAACCATTGTCTATGACTGGACCAAGGATGGCATAACGACTTCGAAGGAAGTAACGCTTGTCGAGGTGAGAAAGAAAGCCGCCGAAATTGGAGTGGATGGGATTTATGAGTTGACTTTCAACGACAACCCCGTGGCGGCGATGGGCATGAGCTTTGTGGAGTTTGGGCTCCAGGCCAAAGCCTATATTTGTGAAGATTCTTCGCTATTAGCAAAGTCAAGTGCGCGCACCCAGGATATATCGGTTGCGGTAAGCGGTACCGACAACACAGCAAACTCTGGCAATAATGTCCATGCAATGGCAAAAACCACCCAAATCATGGCTCCGGTCCCCGGCGAATCACGAACCGCCTTGGTGATCGGCAATTCCCGCTATCCGCAGAGCCCCTTGCGTACGCCGCCGAACGACGCTCGCGCGATGAGCGCCGCTCTAAAGCGGTTGGGATTTGATGTTGACTTGGTGGAAAACGGAAACCGCCGGAACATGCTTGAAGCGATCGAAACCTTTGGCAGGAACCTGGAAAACCGGCGCGGGGTTGGATTGGTATTCTATGCTGGCCACGGAATGCAGGTGAAAGGACATAATTACCTGATTCCCATTGACGCCAGCGTGTCATCCGATCTCGCGGTCGTCACCGAAACGGTCGATGTGGACTGGGTATTGGGCACCATGTCGGAATCCGGCACGCGCGTTAATGTGGTTATTCTCGATGCCTGCCGCGACAATCCATACGAACGACGTTTCCGCGGCTCCGGCTCGGGTCTCGCCGCCATGAATGCCGATGACGCCAGGGGCACATTGATCGCCTATTCCACCTCCCCCGGCAAAACGGCCCAGGATGGCAGCGGATCACCCAGTCCCTATGCTCAAGCACTCATCGACACGATTGAAACGACTGGCGTGACCATTGAACAAGTGTTTAAGCAAGTGCGTATACGGGTACCAAATTCGACATCCGGAGCCCAAACACCTTGGGAAACGTCCAATCTTACAGGTGAGTTTGTCTTCAGATAAACGACGTTTCGTTTTTTTGATGCCAGCGTAGCCCGGAGAATGTAGAGGAATTCGAGATAAGATTAAGGAGCGCTTCCGCGTTTATTTAGAAATGGATGAGAGTCCTGTACTTATGGTTGAACTTCGGCCTTTCGAGAAACTCTCGCGAAGATAAGCCAGCGTAGAAACTATGGAGGGTCTACTTGGGTTATCCTTCGAGCTTTAAACCCAAGCAAGTGGAGAACAAAGATGAACGAACAAACCCAAGCGACCCTTAGCGAACCAAGTAACATGAGAGAAGTTGTGTTGTATAGGGCGATCGAAATGGGGGAGAAGAGTTGGAAGTTGGGATTCACGACGGACGAACCGAAGGCCAAGGGCCAGCTCAAGGTGTATCAAAAAGTGATTGAAGGGAATGACTATGCGGCGTTGAGCGAGGCGGGGCAGAGAAAGCGAAAGAGCGCTTCACAAGCTGGGATCGGAGGCGAAGGGGCAGTGAGTTGTTACGAGGCGGGTCAGGATGGTTTTTGGCCGCATCGGAAGTTGTCGGAAATGGCGATAGAAACCCGGGTGGTTGATAGGGCAGAGCTCGCCTGGAGTTGGTTGCGTTATCCACCGACCAGCGCGTTGAGCATTTGGTTTCAAAAGCGTTTTGGCGGGGGTGGCAAACGGCAACGGCGGATTGGCATCGTGGCGTTGGGGCGGCGCCTGTTGGGGCATCTTTGGGGCGCTATGTCGATCACGGAGTCCTTCCCGAGGGGGCCGGTCTGAAGGCCGCCTAGTTCGAGGAGCGGTATAGCGGAATAGATTATTGGGTACGGTTTGATCGCGGAGTGGATGAGTTCTTTGCAAAGAAGGTCAGTTGAAGTCCAGAAGCATTGTTCCGGTTTGGAGAAGGCGCCCGTATCTTGGCTAGGTATTGAATCAATACTGCCCCGTTTTCGTAGAAGGGACGTTTTCATTTCGGGTTTGGCAGAGCGCTTGTTGCGCAAAGAATTTCAGGTGACCGGCGTTGGCCGGCACGGATAGAAGGTGTTACGGGGTCTGTCCCGATTATCATCACAAACCCGCCGAACATAAGGAAACCAGTGAAGACAACTTGCGACGATGTACGAGAACCCCGACAGTAAGTGGACACCACGGGAGGTAAACTGAAAGGGGAGTGAACATTCCGCGCGCTCTATGGACAAGCCTGGATATCATCCCTGATATCGGTCCCCTTGCCCACAGGGACTTCGCGAGCAACGCGGTTCGGCGGATAACTCGTATCGCTACGCGGCCATCCTGGCCGCTCGGCGACGAGTTATACCTTAAGTCGTCAACATTTGTGATTGTTCAAACGTCTGAAATGTTAGCGTCAACAAGGTGTCGAGATTTTGTTTGCAGGTAGTGGTGGTTTGTGCCAGGCAAGCGGAAATACCCTGCTTGAATTCTTTGAAGTTTGGGTAATAAACCGAGTACAGGCATTTCACTTTGACAAACTTCCACAATCGCTCGATCAAATTTAAATTGGGCGAAAAGCTAAGCAAGAACAGCAACTCGATATTGAGTGGGGTCGCCCATTCCGTGACCAGGCTGCATTTTTGGTAACGGGCCTTGTCTGCCTCACAAGGGTGACCGGCCTGCCAAGGGACAAGCCTGTGATTGGCCACACTAATTCGCAGACACTGTGCGCGTTGATGGAGGTGTCGTTGGTGACCTACACCTGCTTGTGGGTGATGGCGTCTGCCAGGCGCCCAGCACATTGAAGCGCTGCCGATAGGCCCGCGCACGAATAAACGGACCGACAAAACACCAGACTATCCCCAAGTCCGGTGCCAAGACCAAGGGCAGGCGGCGTCGACAAAGAACACTGCCGGCTTGCCGGCCTTGGCTTCTTCAAGGCGCGGCTCCAGCTGTTTTTTTTGAACCTTTCCTGCGCCGCCACATTGGCTTTGGCCGGGATCATCTAAGACCTTGCGGCGCTTCATCCCGACCCGCTTGAAGAACTCCTGGATCCGCCTCGGACTGCGCCGTATGCCGGTTATCGACTCGATGGTGGCCAGCGCCTCTTGGGTGGTGGCCGGCGGATGTTTGCGGAAGTGGGCTTCCAGCATTTCTGGATGGGCATCCAAATCGCTTTGGGGGCGGTAAGGCTTGCGGATTTTCAAGGCCCCGATGCCGCCTTCTTGATAGCTTCGCAGGTCACCGGTCAACGTCGTCGAACACACGCCCGTCAACCGGCAACTCTCCTGGTGGCGAAGGTTTTGGCTTTTCAACCAAACGACTTCCATCTTGAGCCGTACACACGAGTCCGGGTGAGGATGGCGTTCGCGCTGCAAGCCGTCCTTTTCTGCGT
>JBOICY010000017.1:0-11780 GCA_050740335.1 Methylococcales bacterium
GCACAGACCCTATCTTTTCCCCTCGGCTCTTGCGCTCGGAAGAAGATCAAGCGGCCGGGATAGGGGCGGGGGCTATAGCTCTGCACGGCTTCCTGGTGGGCCTTGATGATACGCATCCATTGCCGAAGTTGAGCAGCCTCGAAACCTTGTTCCTCTCCTTTGTTGGTTTTTTCCAACACAAAGCCGATCTGATCTTCGAGACTTCGTTCCCGCAAGTCCTTCACGCAAACGGCGCCTCGGTCCAGCTTCAAAAGATTCTCGGCGATGAAGCCGAGGATGGCCGGGTCGTCTTCCAATGCCGGCAAGGGCTGGCCGCCGGCCGGCGCATCGATCAGAAACAAGAGGTCCAGCCGCTGACCGCGGGCCCGCAGTTGCTGCGCCATCTCAAAGGCCACGACCCCGCCGAATGAGGTACCCCCCAATAGATAAGGCCCTTGCGCTTGCAGGGTGCGCAGGGCGTCGATATAGTGCGTCGCCATGGCTTCGATGCACAGGAGCGGATCAGTTTCGCCCACCAATCCCGGCGCTTGGAACGCATACACCGGACGCTCGCTGTCGAGGGCTCGGGCCAGATCCCGGAAAATCAAGACGTGCCCGTCGATCGGATGCACCAGGAAAATAGGTTGTACCTGGTTGGAGCCATCCTTGATCTTGACCAATACGGAAGGCGTCTCCGGCCTGTCTCTTACCGCCACCATTTCGGGACTTGGCGGGTGCTCGGCGATGAGTTCCGCGAGTCCGGCAATCGTCCTCGCATTCATGAAACTCTGGAGCGACACATCGGCTTGCAGCGATTTTTGGATTTGCACAAGCAATTGCCCGGCGGTGAAGGAACTGCCCCCCAAGTCGAAGAAGTCCTCGTGGATGCCGATTTGATCGAGACCCAGAAATCTTTGCCACACGGCGGCGATGCTTTGCTCCGTCTCGTTGCGGGGCGCGCAAGATCCAGGCGTTCTCGATGCGTTTAAGGCCCCCTCTGGCACATCTCGAGCCAGTTCGCTAACGTTTGATCGTGACCGTACGCCGCCCGCAAACGCCGGATGCCTCGGGGTGTCGATCCAGTAACGTTGTCGCTCGAAGGGATAAGCCGGCAAGGGCAGGCGCCGGCGTCGCTCATGGGTGTAAAACCCGGCCCAGTCGACCCGCGCCCCGGCCAGCCAGAGTTTGCCCAGCGTGGTAAGCAGGAAGGGCAGGTCGGCTTGTTGCTCTTGAGGATGGCGCAACGAGGTGAACACGGTCTGCTCGCGGGCTTTCGCGGGATGCTGCCTGGCCAGGGTGCTCAAGGTAGGTCCGGGTCCCACTTCGAGCAGGATGCGCGTCGGGTCCTGCAACAACTCCTGGAGGCCATCGGCAAAGCGCACCGTGTGGCGTAGATGCCGCGCCCAATAGCCAGGGTCTGTCGCATCCTCAGCGCGTATCCAGGCGCCGGTCACATTCGACAGGTAAGGAATGCTCGGAGGCTTTAGGGAAAGCTGTCGGACGCGCGCGGCGAAGGCTTCGACGATGGGCTCCATCATCATGGAATGGAAGGCATGGGAAGTATGCAGGCGCCTTCCCTCCAGGTCTTGCGTGGCCAGTTGCCGCTCCAGGGCGTCGATGGCCTTTGCCGGTCCGGCCACTACACACATCGCGGGTCCATTGACCACCGCGAGCGAGAGTTCCTCGCCCAAGAGGACTTGCAAGGCCTCCGGAGCAAGCGGCACCGCGAGCATCGCGCCGGGCGGCAATTGTTGCATCATCCGCCCGCGGACCGCGACCAGCGACAGGGCTTCTTCGAGCGAGAACACTCCCGCCAGACACGCGGCGACATATTCGCCGATACTATGACCAAGCATCGCTTGCGGGCGTATGCCCCATTCCATCCACAACCGCGCCAGGGCGTACTCGATCACAAACAGTGCGGCCTGAGTCAGCGCCGTTTGTTGCAGTTGCCGGGCCGCCTCCGCGGCCTTTTCCGCGCTCGGGTACAGCAGATGACGCAGGTCGAGCCCGAGATGGGGTATCAGCAGATTGGCACAGCGATCGACCTGGGCCCGAAAGGTCGGCTCGAAGTCGTAGAGATCGCGCGCCATGTCGACATACTGGGAGCCCTGCCCCGAGAACAGAAATACCACCGGCCGATCATTGAGCGACTGAAAGGCCGTCGACACTTGTTTCGGATCCAGCGTCTCCAGCGCGCGCACGGCCTCGTCCAGGTCTTGACATAGCAAGGCGCGGCGATGCTCGAAGGCCTGACGTCCACGTGTCAGCGTGTAGGCCACATCGGCAAGGTTCAGCTCAAGCTGCGCGCAATGTTGGGCGAGTCGGGCGCTCGCGGCCTCGAGCGCGGTGTCGGTTTTGGCCGAAAGAAGCAGCAACTGCCAGGGACGCGAGGGTCCCGAGGGCTGCCGCTCCGGAGCTTCTTCCAATACCAGATGGGCGTTTGTCCCCCCGACGCCGAAGCTATTGACTCCGGCGCGGCGCGGCGCCTCCCCGGCGGGCCATTCACGCAGCACAGTATTGACGTAGAAGGGACTGTTGGCGAAGTCGATAACGGGGTTTGGGCGCTCGAAATTGAGGTTGGGAGGAATCTGCTTGTGGTGCAGGGCCAGGGTCGTCTTGATCAGGCCGGCCACCCCGGCCGCGTGGTTTAGATGACCGATATTGGTCTTGACGGAACCCAGCGCGCAGAATTGCGTGCTCGGTTTGTCCGGGTCGGCGGCGGTGGATCGAAAGGCCTTGCTCAGCGAGGCGACTTCGATCGGGTCGCCGAGTTCGGTGCCCGTGCCGTGCGCTTCCACATAGCCGATGCTGTCGGAATCGATCCCGGCCAGCGCGATGGCCTCGCCGGTGGCTTCCGCCTGACCCTCGATACTGGGCGCCGTATAACCGATTTTCGTGGAGCCGTCATTATTGCTGGCCGAGCCCCGGATGATCGCATAGATGTGGTCATCATCGGCCAGGGCATCCTCGAGCCGTTTCAGGACTACTATGCCGACGCCGTTGCCCGTGACCACGCCCCGAGACCGGGCATCGAAGGTCCGAACATGGCCATCGGGCGACCAGATCATGCCCTCTTGAAACAGATAGCCTTCCTTTTGAGGCACGCGCACATGACACCCGCCCGCCAGAATCATGTCGCATTGATAGGTCAGCAAACTTTGGCAGGCCATATGCGTGGCGACCAACGAGGTCGAACAGGTGGTGCTGATGTTGATGCTCGGCCCGGTTAGGTTCATCTGGTAGGAAACCCGCATGGGCATCACATCTTTGTTATTGGTGAGCGCCATTTCGAAGCGGTCCGCCGTGACGAAAACAAACACCTCGCTCGGCAGCAGATTTCTAAGCAAGTAGGTGCTGATATTGGAGCCCGCGTAGACGCCGATGCGACCGTTATGGACCGCGCAATCATAACCCGCATTTTCCAGGGCTTCCCAGGCGCACTCCAGGAACAGGCGGTGTTGCGGGTCGAGCAGCGTGGCCTCGCGCGGGCTGATACCGAAGAAGGCGGCATCGAATAGCTCGATGCCTTCCAATACCCCGAAGGCCTTGACGAAGTTGGGATGACTCAAAAAGGCGGGATCGGTGCCCGAGGCCAAGACATCCTCATCGCTAAAGAACGCAATGGACTCCACCCCGTCGCGCAGGTTCCGCCAAAATTCGTCGATCGTCCCGGCCCCCGGAAAGCGGCCGGACATGCCGATAATGGCGATCGATTCTTGAGCATCGTATGATTTGAATCTATCCATTGCGTCTTTGCCGTTGCATCAATTGTTTTTGTCGTTTCATGGCGCTTTGCTGCCGTTGTATACGGGTCTCGGCGGGCCGCGGGGCCTCTGCTTCGCCGGAACCTTCCCGACTCAGATAGCGCGCCATGCCATGGATGGTCGGAGTTTGGAACAGTTCGCGGACCGAGAACTCGCGGTGAAATACAGCTTGCAGTTTGCCACACACCTGGACCATCGCCAGGGAACGCCCCCCGAGGTCGAAGAAGTTGCTGTGGATACCGATCTCCTCGATATGCAGAGTTTCCCGCCAAACCGCCGCGATCCTTTGCTCTATCTCGTTCCGGGGTGCAATATCGCGAGCCTCTTCAGGCTTGCCCAACGGATCACATGGCGGTGCCTGTGCGTAGCGTGGCAGTTCGCCGAGAAGCCGGTCCGGATGGGCAGCCACTTCGTTGAGCAAGAGCCGATACCGCTCGAGCAGGTCTGCGATCGTGGATGCCTCGAACAGATCCGTTTTGTAGCGCAGCACGCACGTAAGTTCGCCTTCTCTCTGCCTGATGGACAGAAATAGATCGAAGTTCGCGATGCCCTCATCGAGGTCCAGAGTACACAGGCTGATGTCCGCCAAAGTCAACGGCTGGCTCGGCACATTCTGCAGCGCGAACAGGACTCGGGACAGAAGAGCATCGGGGAGATTCAAGGCTTCGGCGACCTGCTGCAGCGGCAGATCCTGATGCTCGAGGGCGCCCAGCGTCGCGCGGCTTACGCGCCGCACGATTTCCCGAAGACTCGGATTTTCGTGCACAGAGCTTCGCAACAGCACCAGATGATTGAAGTACCCGATGAGTTTCCTGGTCGCCACGCGGTTGCGGCCCGCAACGGGCGAACAGACCACGAGGTCTTCCTGTCCCGAATATTGGTAGAGCAAGGTCTTGAATGCCGCGAGCAAAACGACGAACAGAGAGACTCCTTCCTGATAAGCCAAGCTCTTGAGCGCCTCGCTCAGATTTCCGGGCAGGGCCAGGAATTGCCCTCGCCCCGTGCAGGCCGGACCCCGGGACCGGGAGGCGGGATGATCGATGGGCAGATCTATGACGGGAGGACAGCCGTTCAACTGCCGCCTCCAGTAGCCAAGCCTGGACGCCAACACCTCACCCTGGAGCCATTGCCGCTGGAAGTAGGCGATGTCTGCATATTGGATCGGGAGATCGGGCAGCGGCGAGGGCTCGCCCGCGCGCAACGCCGGGTAAAGCACGGCCAGTTCCCTGAGGAAGACGCTATCCGACCAGCGGTCATTGATGATATGGTGGATGGCGCGCAGCAGGATGTGTTCCTGCGCGGCGAGACGCACCAGCGTCAGGCGCATCAAGGGGCCCTGTGACAGGTCGAAAGGTTGCTGGAGTTGCACGCTTGCCAGGCGCCGGACTTCCGCGTCCCGTTGTTGCGATGGCAAGTTTCCCAAGTCGACCACCGCCAGCCTTAGGTCGACCTCCGGGGAGATCGCCTGGACGGGCTGCCCATCCACAGCCGGAAAGGTAGTGCGCAGGATTTCGTGGCGGCGTACGATCTCCTGCACGCTCTTCTCCAGGATAGCCGCGTCGAGCGCCCCGCCGAGGTGAAAAACCGCCCGCAGGTTATGGACCGTAGTGCCGGGCTGGCATTGCTCGACAAACCACACCCTCTCCTGGGCAAAGGAAAGCGGCAAATGGCCATCGCGCGGCACGGGATGAATGGGCGCGGCCCGATGCTGCATGTCGAGATTCGTCCTGATGCTCTGCCAGAAAGCCGAAGAGGCCTTGCTTGATTCCTGCCTATTCGAAACCCCGCTCATCGGCTGGCCGACCCGTGACAAGCATCGAAGCTATAGCCAAACAATTCAATGTCTTCCTGGAAGTGTTCCTCGACCATTTTGCGTGTTTTCTGATTATAATAGGAGCGATAGTCTGCATGGGCGGTGCTGTTTAACTGCGGCGCGGATGCCTCGATATCGAGCACCTTGCAGACCTGGTGAAAGTCCCGCGCGAAGTTTTCATAGCGGCCCACGAAGTCAACGATTAGCCTCCCTTCCTGGTCGGTAACCATATCCTTTTGAAACTTGGCCGCTCCCCTGGCGTAAGGGGTCTTCGTGGCTATTACCCATTCAAGATATTCCTCAAAACCTGCCATGGACTTAACCAGTCGATGCCTGCCATGCGAAGCTTCCCGGAGGATGAAGTGGTACATGGAGACCTGCCAATCCCAGGGATTGCGCACGAACGCGAATTTATAAAATGTGTCGTACACAAGTTCGGGAAGTTCCTTCCTGGCGTCTCTTGCCTTCGCATGCAATAGCCCGGTGGCCCACATGTCGTACAGGGGGTTCGGCTCGCCGCCCGAATACCTGGGTGGCCGTTTGATCCTGAATCTTTCCGGCTCCTGGGCATACGTTTTCAGCGCCTCTCTGATACTGAGCCCCGCGACTTTGGCGACATGGAAAAACATGAACTTGTGAGTGTAGGATATCAGCATGGATTCCTTCAGTTCTGCAGCAGAGACCTGGCCAGGCTTTTCCCGGTATAGTCGCCATGCAGAATGCCTTTGGCGGTCAATGTGATCTCGTCATCGGACAGCGCGATGAAGTCATCCAGTACCAATTGTTCCAGGGTCGAGGCGCATAACGCTTCCAGGCGGAAGCCATGCCGTTGCTGGAAACGCCGCAGATCGAAGCGCACCAATTTCATGCCGAGCACCACCTCGCGGATCATCTTGTCCAGACTGCTCAACAGATGCCCGCGCATGATCGGTAACTGATCGCTCTCCAGGAGTTCGATGTATTTGTGTTCGTCATTGGTATTCTGAAACAGCGTATCGCCGAGTTTTCCGAACGCCGACACGCCAAAAGCGTAGCAATCATCGCCCATGAAGGTGCTGGTGGCGTATACGTGCTGATGGCCGCCGGGCTTGGCGTAGGTATAGAAACTCCAGGGCCGGTATCCCGCCCCTTCCAGTTGGTCGATGGCATACTGCATGAACTCAAGCTCCGCGGTCTCCGAGGGCAGCGTGAGCTCCTGGTTGCGTATGTCCTTATAATAAGGGGTATTGGTATAGAGTTCGGTCTTGTAGACCGTAATGCTCTCCACCTCGGTGGAGATCGCCCGCTCGACGCTATGCGCCCAAGTTTCCGGGGTTTCACCGGCCAGACCGCTCATCAGATCGATATTGATCACCGCCTCGGTGCTTTTCGCGATATGGATGGCTTTCAAGGCCTTGCGCTCGTTGTCCAGACGATTGGATCGCTTGATGATTTCATCATTGAAGGATTGAACCCCCATGCTGATGCGATTGACCTCGAGATCTTTGAGTGCCTTGGCCTTCCCTTCGCTCAGAGTCACCGGCTCCGCCTCCACGGTGAACTCGGGCGTGTCGATGTTGAAGTTCTCGCGCAGTGTGGCGGTGATGCGCTCGATCTGTCCCTGATCCAGCAGGGTGGGAGTCCCGCCGCCGAAATAAACCGAAACCACGGGTCTTTGCCGAAGTCGATAGTGCTCGCTGGCCAGTTCGATCTCCCGGCACAGCGCATGGACATAGCGTTCCATGCGTTGTTGTTTTTCGCTCGCGTGCAGATTGACGGTTTTGTAATAGCAATACGCACACCGCTGGATGCAGTACGGCGTATGCACATAGATGTTGACAGGCCGGTTGTCCTCCATCTGTTCGGCGGCCAATTGCTTCCAATGCAAGAAGTTCGGATAGTTGGTAACGAATCCGGTGCGTTTCGGATCCCAGTAGTCATGCTCTTTTCGGGTGTTAATCATTGACAGGCTCTCCTGAAATAGTGGTGGTTGCCAGATCTCGCCGATGGAACGGTGTGGGCGATGCCTGCTTGTCACAAATGAACTTCGCCAGCGTGACTAGATTCTGAAACGGCTTCAGGTTCAGATCGTCATCGGCGAACTGGATACCGAAGCTCTCTTCGATCGCCGTTATGAACTCCACAATTGCAATCGAATCGAGCCCCAGTCCGCCTTCAAGGATAGGGGCATCGGCATCGATGTCTTGCAGCCCGATATTCACATCCAATTGCTCGGCGATGATATGTTTAAGCCGATCGATTACGTCTTCGCCCATGATTACCCCCCGCATGATTATTGTCCGCATTTTCTATCGTGTATTTATCACTGCCATTAAGTTGAGCCGTCATTCCGGCAATCCCTGCCGCGGCAGGCTCTGCCGGAATGACGGGTTTATCGTTAACTTAATGGCAATGGTTTTTATCCCGTCATTGCCGCCAGGGCCTGCCGGTCCACCTTACCGCTGGCCAAGGTAGGTAAGGCCTGGACCACGATTACCTGGTCCGGAACCGCATAGCGGGGCAAGAATTCAAAACAAGCCGCGCGAATTTGCGCACTGCTGAGGGCCGCCGGTGACTTCAAGGCGCAGAACACGGCCAGGCGCTGTCCCCGCTTTTCCTCCGCCTGTATCGCCACCACCACGGCCTGCTCGATCGGGTCAAGCCGCTCCAGCGCCTGCTCAATGTCGGTAAACGAAACCAGATGGCCATCGCGGTTCACGCTGTTGTCCACTCTGCCTATGATCACCAGTTGCCCGCTGCGGTCTGCTTTCGCCAGATCACCGGTACTATACCACTCGCCTGGCGCCATGCGGCGCAGCCACTGGCCTGTTTCATCGATATAGCCCGCAAATCCATGCGGATGCCGGCAGTGGAGTTCGGCGCTATCCGGCGCCTTATCGCTTGCCGTCCGGGTCTCACCGATCCGCAGCTCTACCCCTGCCATCGCTGTGCCGATCGTGGTGGCACGCACATCGACGGGCTGCTCGGGTTCGCAGGCGGCGATGGCTCCCATTTCGGTACTCCCATAGAGATTGACCAGCCCCCCGAAGCGTGCATCGAAGGCCCGGAAAGTATCCTCGCGAATCCGCTGCGTGGAAGTGACCACACGCTTATAAGGCCGCGCCGACCAACCCGTGCGCAAAAGCATTTCGCAAAACGAGGGAGTCAAGAAGGCGACCGTTGGCTGAAAACACCGTTCGCGCTCCAGGTAACGCAAGATATTGCCGTGATCTTGCAGATCAATGCAGGCGCCCACCGCGAGTGCCGGCAGGAACCCGGCGCCAAGCCCATACAAATGGAAGATGGGAACCGGTATGGCAACGCGATCATCGCCGGTCAGACGGAAGCGTTCGGCGCAATTGAGGGCATTGTAAAGCAGCCTCCTGTACCCATGGACCGCGATCTTCGATGCCCCCATGCTGCCGGAAGTGCGCAGATAGAGTTTTCCCTCGCCCACACCTTCATCCGGCATCCGGTCGAAGTGAAGATTCTCTTCGACCTTCAAGAAATTCCGCGGTGCTTGCATCCAGTCATTTGTCTCCTCGGCCCGAGCACGCCCGACGATGACACGGTACCTGCAAAAACGCGCGATCGGTTTCCACTCCCGCGCCTTTTCACGATCATCGGAGGGAGGCAACAACAGAAAGCGATAGCCCTTCTGCAAGAGAACTAACAGGATCAAGGCTCCGGGTAACGAATTGACACATTCGAATGCCAGATCATCGCCGGGGCCGATGCCTCTCGCGTCGAAATAGCCATCGATAGCTTCCAGCAACGCCGGTAGTTCCGGATAGGTACAAGTGAATTGTCCATCGGTCAGCAGATTGTGTTCAGCCCGAGGCGCCGTGACAAGCTCCGCAATGAGTTTCGCGAATGTCATACGGTTCCTCCTCGATACGGCTGGAACGGCGACTCGCGGCTCGCCACCCGCATGCCATTGGCCGGAAATTTTTCGTCGATCAACATCACCGGTTGGCCACCGGCGATGATGCGATAGGTGCGACTGATGAAATCCACGCCGGTGAGTTCACGGATCGCTTCCGGCGGATCGGTTACCTGCTCGCGGCCACACCAGAGGATCTCGCGGCGATTCTCGATCCGGCTGTTCAATAATACCTGACCGAGCCCGCCGGGCTCGCTGGCCAGGTCGTTGAGCAGCCCGGCAGGCAGCCGCGCCGGTACCAGCAGCGAGACGGCATAGGCATAAACAGTCGAGCTATGCCGGGCGCGCAACACGACCTCACGCGCGATGACTTCGGTATCCGGCGGGGTCTTGAGCCAGGTGTGTGCGGAGGACAATAGCTGTGTCTCCTGCTTCAGACGCACGACTTCGACGGCTTCGAGAGTATAGGCCTCGATCAGTTTGGTCACGGTGCCGTCATTGACCAATAGGGCACGTTGAAATGGCGTAAAGGTACGCCACTCGAATTCAGAAATGGACCCTGCCGCGGCAGGCATTGTTAAATTCATATAGACGCCAGATCCCTATTCCGTGTCGACATTAACCTAAGATGACAAACCTTGAGTATTGCCTTGCTTTATACCTGAATCCGTGCTCACAACCCAAGCCGGGGCCTTTTTGCGGTGTTGCAAAATTTTAAACCGCCACTGCGCCATGCCGCCGCCAAATTCAGAACACCGGAGCGCTCAACTTGGCCGCCTATTTCCGTTCATGACCTGCGGATTCCTGCGCTGAAGCGCCACATTCCAAACGCGGGCCATAGCGAACCGTTTCCGGCGTGTCGTGTCCGGAAGCGCAACGCGGATCAGCGCGGGAAATGCCCCGCTCACGGCGATGCACCGGCCAGCAGCTGCTCTTGTACCGAAACGAAGGCATTGAAGCCCGGGCAATGCTGGCCGAAGTCCAGTATCAACTGCCGCGCCTTGCGCACGAACTGAGCGGCACAGTAGATGATTTCCTGCAACACGGTGCGCAGGCGGCGACGCTTGGCCGGATGGCGCACCGGGCTGAGTTCGCCGGTGAGACCGAGTTGCCCGATCAAACGCAGGCTGTTGTAGGCGAGCATGGCGACTTGCAAAATCAGGTCGTTGCAGTCGAATTTGCCGGACGGCAAGCGCTCCAGATCGAGATCGGTTTTGAATTCGCTGTGGTACTGTTCGTGGGTGGCGTGCTCGCAATAGCGTTGAATTACATCGGCGGGCGCGGCGTCCAGGCTGGTCCACCAGCCTTCCAGTTGATAGTCTGGCAACAACAGGTGTTGACCTTTTTTATCCGTGGTACGCTCGATCAAGCGGACCACCAGACGAAAGTGCCGGGTCTGTTTGGCCCAGGCGCGTTCGACCGTGATATCCAGCAGGGCCACGCGCTTACCCGGGCGCGCCTCGCGCCAGACTCCGGCTTGATCGGCGCGCGCGACCCAGTCGGCCCTGTCCTGCCGGCGCGGATTCCATTTCACCAGGTACTCAAAACGCCGGCCACACTCGGCCCAGGCACGTTTCTCGTCATCCTGTTGAAACAGCAGGCGGGCGGAATCAAAGCCGCTGTCGGAGCGCGTCAGCACCGGTTGATCGGCGGGCGCCAACGCTTGTACGCGCGGCAACACCCGCTCCAGGAAATAGTGTGTCTCCAGTGCACTGTGCTGGCTGCCGGGGCGCAGCTCCAAACCCAGACACCAGCCTTCGTTGCCCAGATAGGCAGCGATCGGCGTGTACCCATCCACGCCCTGATAGGTGCGGCTGACGTGTTCTTTCTTCGTGCCGCTGTTGTCTGCCTCACAAAGGTATCGAAGTCGACGTTGACAAAGCCCTGATGCGCGCTGACCGGCGCCCCGGTGCGTTGCAGCAAGGTGACGCTCTGCTCTGCCAGCACATCGCGTAAACCCGGACCTTTCGATGGCGCTTCCGCCAAGCGCTCCAGGCGTTGCCGCAGCCAGACACTGGACGGGACTTTCTGGACGTTCAACGCCTGCCTGAAAAACGGCTCGTCACGAAAGCCCTCGATCGCTTCAAAGTCGCTCTTGCCTACACTCAGCAAGCCGAGGTAGCTTTTGACAATGTCGGAGGTCTTCAGGCCTTTGGCGGTCGGATACCGGCTATCCAGACGGTCGATCCGGGCCGCCTCCGCACACTGCCCCACCAGCGCCAAGCCCGCGTGGGAAGTTAAATGGCGACGGCTTTGCTTCAGGTGAAATTTCGGCATGATCAGATTGGGTGAAGAGAATATTGGATATATTTATAATTATATCATAAACTTAGGGGAATTTGAACACGGATTCAGGTTT
>JBOICY010000018.1:0-1773 GCA_050740335.1 Methylococcales bacterium
CCACTTTACAGTGCCAGTAGCCATTACTTATTCCTCTACTAAAAATTTCAACAGCACGCAGACTGTAATCACGGTTCGGCTCCCACCGTTTATACCAAATTCCATTTCATCGATTTGTCAAGGTCTACGTGAAGAGGAGTATAACTCTATCGGAACGAACCTGCTATACCTTATTTTTTAGCTTATTAGCAGGTTTTTTCGCCCGCCTGGCAGTCACTTGGATACAGGCACTAAGGAAAATAAAGATTTTTTTCGGCTTAAGATTCGCCTTGGACCCGTCGATTCATAGGATGTGCCGACCAAGGAAGGGTTGCGATTAAAGCAACCGTTTGCGATTGAGGCGCATCAATCACGACCGATGCGCTTCGTACACCAGCGCATCCTACGGGTTCTGCCGATCGATTCCGGAAAGGTTTCCGTTTTCCGCGAGACTGTATAAACCGTCCAGGACCAATGCGTTCGGGCTGATGGTACCAATCACTTTGCGCCCGTCGATGACCGGGGCGCGGACCAGATTGTACTGGGCAAAAAGCCTCGAGCAATAACGGATATCCATGTCCTGATGAACCGAAATAACCGGTTTGGTCATGATTTCATAGACATTGACACGGTCTGGAGCCCGATCCCTGGCGAGCACATGGCGCGCGATATCGCCGGCCGTAATCAAACCGTATTCGTCGTCCTCGTGGAGCTTGTTCACCACCAGCACGGATGACTTGAGCGCTTTCATCAACTTGAGCGCTTCATGTACGGTCGCGATTCCGTCGATGCTCCCGAAGCTGGTTTTCATGACATCTCTTACGCGGATGATTTTCTTGCCTTTCATATTTCGTCCTCCACGACCGGAGTGAGTTTTTCAACCTGATGCATTACTCCAATCGCGTCTTCAACATCGACCTGGAACGCGATGCCGGTACCGGGTTTGGTCTCGAATTCCGCTGCCTTGGAAATTTCCTCGAGAATTTGCCGGCTCAGGTGCTCCTCGACCAGAAACAAAAGGACGTCACGCTGGGTTTCCAGAGTCAGACCGAAAAAGGTTCTCGATTTCTGGATGCCTTCGCCCCGGGCGTGGTTGATCACGGTCGCTCCGGTTGCACCGAATTTACGCGAGGTATCCAGCACCAGATCGGTTTTATCGTCTTCGACAAACGCGATGATCAATTTGAAATGCATACTCTTAAACCATGGTTTTAAACCGCGGGGGTATTGGTTGATACCCTCCGCAAACAACAGGGCGTCGTGGAACCGATGCCTTATGCCTGGCCATCAACGGTCCTCTCAGTCCTTACCTTTCCGGGCGGCTCTGCCGCGTAATTCGGCGAACTGGGCATACCCGAGCACCGCGATTATAGGGAATAAACTTGCAAATGCAATCAAACCGAATCCATCGAGAAGCGGGCTCCGGCCGGGAACCGTGGAGGCCAGACCGATTCCGAGCGCGGTGACCAGAGGAACCGTCACGGTCGATGTCGTAATTAGGCCGGAATCGAAGGCCAGTCCGATGATCAGCTTGGGTGCGAATGCGGTCTGGATCAATGCCACGCAATAGCCCGCGACGATAAAAAGATAGATTTCCGACCCGGTTACGATCCGGAATGTTCCGAGCGCAAGGCCGAACGCGACCCCAATCGAAACAGCCAGCCGTAAATTGAGTGGATGGATCGCGCCGCCGGAAATTTCTTCCACTTTCAAGGCCACTGCGATCAATGCGGGTTCGGCGAGGGTTGTCGCAAAGCCGATCGACGCGGCGAACCCATATACCCAGGCGTAGGA
>JBOICY010000019.1:0-6451 GCA_050740335.1 Methylococcales bacterium
ATCAGGATCGCGAACAATAAGCACGATTCGGCAGCGCCTGAAACGAGCAGTCCTGACTGTCGATCCGCATTAATCACGGTACGCAAGACGATCCAGTGGCTCTCGTAAACCAAGCCGACTATCAATATGCCAAGCAGCCAGGCAAACTCCCCATACTTGCCGTTAGTAATTACCGGGACGATGGTTGCGCCACAGATAAAAATCCAACCTGCAACAGGCAGGATCAATGCCAAGTTGATTTTCAAAAGTAAATTGGTGGAGAAATTCAGTGCTTTGAAATCCTTGGATTCAGAGTACCTGGCAAACAATACCGGCTCGGTCAGATCTAAGAGCAGCTGGACCGGAAGATAGCGACGGAATACCCCGGTAATGGTTTGAAAGAAACCATAGGCCGCAATTGCACTGGGCGCCAGGACTGCCGCTGCAAGAAGACGCAGCGACGGGGGATCCATTGGAAGAAGCAGAACACTCTGAACGTAATTCTGCATTCCAAATCGCATCATGTCGGATGGTTCCGGGTTCGAGTCGCCATCAACCTGCGCTGGCGGCAACCTAAAGTAGAGATTGCAGAGTGAAATGGTCAACGAGGCCAGTATCGCCGCCAAATTGATCCATATCGCCACCGCGGCGCTAACCAATTCGTTTAGAAGGTAGGCAACCACGACAACTGCGAGGAGCCTTAATGCAGCCTCTGCGATTTGCGCCCACTTCGCGGCCCGCTGCAGCATCAGTGCTTGCTGTGATCTGAGCGCAAGTTGCGAGATGCCTAACACGACCATGTACGCCACTGCCGCGATTAAGGCTTCTCGGTCAGATCCGAAATCAAATAGCGAGAACAGCAACTCCTGATAGACGAGCACTAGCGCGGCCACAACCAGCAATGCGACGCCTCGAATCCCCATCAGACAAAAAACGTATGCTTTTAGCTCCCCCTCCGAACACTGCTGGCGCATCTCGGGAAGGTAGCGTGTCACGAACCGATCGAAACCGAGACTGGCCATTACTATGATCACCATTTGAAGACCGAGCAGGGCCGCATAGGTCGCATATTCGCGTATAGACATAACACGCACGAGCAATACAGCCGCTGTGAATCCCAGCACAGCCGAAGAACTCTTTCCTATCAAAAAATGGACGAGTCCCCTTCTTATTCCCATTATACCATAGTACCGGCGGGTCATATCGGTGCTCTCCTCCAGAGAAGCGATGGAATGCTCACCGGTAACCATGATGCTGAAGCAGATCGCCGATCCAGCTTTCCATTTCTCGAATTTGGGGATTCGTCAAATCTGTTTCGAAGGCGCGGCTTCGGTCTCTTTTCATCCGTATTCGCGATAAAGCAATCTCAAACTGCGAGGTCATGGACAACCCGGCGAATTCAAGCATCCGAGCAAACGACTCAAAAGGATTTTCAATTACATCCTCATAGCGAGTTTCCAGAAAATTGGCTTCTGGAACAATCCCCGCTCTCCCATCGTAGCCTTCCATCAAGATTTTCCATCCAATCGCTGAAAGCGCTGCAAAAGAGCCCCCATCTGCCCTCCAGCGATCCGAGATTTCCTTCGGCAATGTTCCCCACAACCAGTTTTCTGGCCCACGATACCCACCCCACCAAGGCATCTGGAGCCAGGAATTCGCCACCGCACGACCGTCGCGAATGACGTGAATGAATTTCGCGTCAGGAAAAATCCGCTGAAAAAATCCCAAACGCGACCAGCCGGTATATTTATGTAAAAAACCATGGCAGCCCTGGGCGCTATTTCGACTCTCGAAAAACGTCCTGAATCGAGAGTCGATCCAAGGTGTAACGTCGTCCGAACGCAGGTCCCGGCACGAATTTGAATAGATAGGCGATACTTCACGCGATATGATCCGGTAAGCCTCAGAGGGCGCAAACCGAAGTGCCCCTTTTTCCCTGAAATCCCCTGGAATCGATCGATACAAACGACTATTGAATCCACCAAGCCTGTTTAAAATGAGGAGGTTATCTTCGATATTTGAAACGAATCCGAAGCCTTTGTGCTTGGCAAGAGTTTCATGAACAAATGTCGACCCGCAACGGCCGGTACCAACAATAAAGACCAGCTTCATTTCTTTTTTTTCTGCTTCCGAACATCACGTTCAAGTACATCCAGATACACATCAGTTGTCTGGCACGCAAGATTTCTCCAGGACAGTTCTCCTTCAGCAAGCGCTTGCGCTCCTGCTTCCAAATTCGCCTGTAACGAAGCGCTTTCCAAGATCGTTTGTAGCGCTTCGGCAAGCGCAACAGCATCACCCGGAGGCACCAACAATCCGCTTCGTCCTTCGAGGACGAGATCACGAATACTTCCGACATTGCTCGCAACAACCGCTCGATGGCGGCCCATAGCCAGCGCGGCGACGCCACTTTGCGTCCCGTCGAGATAGGGCACTACCACCACCGACGCGCGGTCGAACAGTTCAATCGTCTTATGGCGCGGGATAAACTCCTCGCACAGCAAAAAATGTGGATCATTCGCTATTGACTGACGATGATTTTCAAGATCCCTTCCTCGGCCAGCAACGACGCCGCGAACCCGCAGTCCCGAACGAGCCGGCAAACGCACCGCCTCAATAAAGATACCAAGCCCCTTATAGGCCTCGATACGACCAAAGAACAGTAGCTCCGGGACAAAGGGCACCCGTATTTCACGCGCGGCAACGGGTTCATCAATCCCCAACGGGCCGAGCATTACCGAGAAAATTGGACGGGAAGGCCCAAGAATTTCGGCAAGGTCGCTACGGATAGCCTCTCCATGGACGATTGCGGCGTCACACTTCCTACGCATGAACGCAAGATATCTTCCGTGCCTCGATGCCCTTGTCTTGCTGTCTGAACCCGAGTGCGGTTTTGGATCGAATACGGTCAAGACAAACGGGTACCTCAATAACCACGGCATTGCTATCATCAAATAATCCTTCCCGTTCTCATGACAATGAATAATGTCCGGACGAAAGCGGGCGCAGGTTGACACAAGCTTGGCCGCGTTTTGAAGAAAAACAAGTGGATTGGGTCGATGAGGTAAGAAAATCAATTTCAGGTGCTCATGCGGACTGGACGACGGCACGAAGCCCATTTCAGCCGCAAAATTATCGCGATTCAGAATGGCACAGACTTCAGTCCTTTCAGCGAGCGCCTTGACGAGATTCCATGACTCTTCCGAAAAATGGAGTCCGATGAAAAGTACACGAAGCCTAGGGTTACCGTGATCGCACTCCGTCATACCGGGTAACCCAATCTCCGGTTCAATTCACCCGCTCTGGACTCAAAGAGCGCAAGTTCACCCCGCCCGAGTCCGGTCTTCCAACGCTCGTCACTCTTAACCCCCGATCGAAAGCGAGATTTCGTCCCGTCATTTCCTCCGGCGATGTGCAGGACCTTCTTACTTTTTGATGCCGCTTGGGAATTCACTGAAAGACCGAGCCACTCATGCAACCGAGCGACAACCAAATCAGGATCGCGCACCAATTCCTCATACGAAAGACGATAAACATGCAGTGGATCAACCCACGCACCAATCATGCGAAGCGCACTCTCGTAATAGTTCTTCCATCTGCGAACTGCATACTCGGGTGACTCACCCGTCCACACACCGGAATAGAGCCTGGAATACATCGCCCCCCGGCCGTCGCGCGTAAGCAGAACCACGCGTACTGCCTCCGGGCAGCGCAAGTACACAGACACCGCCTTGAACACCTCTTTCGAAGAATCGACGATTACCGTTGCCTGGCCTATCGAGCGGATTACCTCATAAAGATAGATCGCATTCTCTACGCCTTGCCTCAGCTGTGGCGACAAGGGTACAAGTCGCGAGAAAACCGGTGAACTGAAATGCACAAGTGTGCGCACCTTCCGCACCTTGCGCCGCAGTGAATAGGTACGTGTCTGTTGATTGAAGTCGGCGTTCGAATTGTCCATGTACGTATCCCATTGCCTCATCGCGTATGGGGCTTCTAAAAGATCGATTCCCTTCTCTTCGCGGACTCTATCGAACACTCTTTGCCAATTCCGACACTCTCTTATCCGCAGTCCACAACTACACGCCTCATTACGCGCGATGGCCTTACCCAGGAAACTAAACTCCCCCAGCGACTCCACTAAGGAGTGTGACCCCAGCAGCATGTCCAAAAGTGATGAGCCGCTACGTGCAGCTGAACATAGCAATACGTACCTGGCAGTACTCAATACTGAAGACAAGCATTGCCGACCGAATTCGATCGGAGATAATAAAAACCAACAATTCCAATTAACAAGCACATCAAAACGTCTGCATTCGCTGCCTGAGGAACACTGTTACGGTACAAAATTCCCAATAATGTTAATAATAAACCCACTTGAGATACCTTCAGTAACAGGTAATCTTGAACCGATTTTTCGAAGATATTTGCCAATCGCGAAGCCTGATGCACCGCGAGCATTAAGCTCAGAACAAACAGACTCGTTCCAAGGACGCCCACATCCCACAACATCCCACTCAGACCCGTCTTATCCAAGCGCCGCCCAAAGTGTTTGCGAACGAGTCCGGTTTCAATATAAGTCGATGACGATTTTGATGCCGCCATTCCGTTGCCAATCAACGTGTGCACGGGGTCATGCAGTCCTTCCTGTTTCCACCAGTACTCAATTGCTTCGCGCCGACCCATATCACCACGAGCAGATCGATCCGTCCCGGTGTGTTCCGCGAAACTATATGAAAAAGAACGCTCTATAGCAGAGGAAAAGGAGCTATCGCCATGCGACCAGTGAATCACGTAATAACCCCAAAGAGACGCATATAAGATAACCGAAGAGACTATAATCACGGCAATTAATTGGCCAATATTCCTAGAAGCCGAATCCCACCATACTACGAGAATAACCACGGGAAAAAAGAAAAATATTACCTTTGTCTCTGCCATAAAAACCGGTGAAATTGCGATTAATAGAAAGACAACTGCGTGTTTGTTTGATAAAACTCCCTTACGCCAGGCAAGCAATATTCCAGCAATCGCAATGCATGCGAATGCGGCCATGACATCGCCATGGCCGCCTCCGTCCATTAGTCCTCCAAATGTGCCGACCACACTGTCCGACGCCTCCACCGCACTATCACCAATTCGAAATCCCCCGGTTTGCAAGCGACGACTTCGAATAAACATGTATTGGTAGAGTGTTACCGGAAACTGAAGCAGGGCAACTCCAAAGCCAAGGTACAGCAAATTAACTAAAGTGTCGCGCTTAAATGCGCCATAACAAACGGCCACCGTAATGCCAATGAAAAAGAAGTAACACTTAGCCCCAACGACAAATTCTGAAATGTGGGACTTATTAATAACGGAACTTGCCACGCTGAATAAGCAGAACGCAAAAAAAACCTTTATGAATAACGGCAACGATTTTGCCTGACCTTCACGTTGGCCATAATGAGAAAACATTAGCTGAAAGCCCAAAATCCAAAATCCGATCGCCGCTGCAAATACCAGCCAGTGCGCCTTTTCGATACCGCCAAAATATTTTGCGCTCCCTGCGACGATGAAAGCTGATAACAATGTTAGATAGAGTAGAAACGGCGGATTGAACAGAAGAAAAAAACCCACGACTGCGCCGCCCAAGACAAATGCAATAAGAATGTTGCCAAGAGCTGATGCAATGCCAAATAAGCAGGCGATTAGAATCACCGATAAGGCAACTGGTATTGCGTGTAGCGCTCGTGCCTTATTTGAAGAACCGTTTATTAAACGCGCTGTGGAATTCATGACAACTCGTCAATATTGTCAATAGACTGTACCGTGCCTTCGCTTTACGAGTCGATTACCGCATACCCGTAAAAAACCGCCGGTTTGTCCTCGTTTTCAAAGTAACAAACAATAATCGACTACCCAATTACCCAGATCAGGCTCGGTAAAAGGGTATCGCCCGATCAAAATCCGCCTTCCCGCAAACATCATAGAGGCGGATGTAGAAACAAACGGACTTGTTAGATCGCAATATACGGAAGGGCTGAGGAATTGTCAATCGCGTGGGTGAATGTGTAGCAATTCTCATTTTGACCAAAAACGCACTCATTCCTGCCGGGAAGCAGGAATCCAGGCCATGGACGGTCACTGGCCGATTGCATAAGTGCTTGATTCAGCGGAAGCGCCAGCCCGGAGTTTCACATCTCCTCCGACAATATATGGACTCCCCCGTTTTGCAAGGGCTTTTTCGCATTTGAAAACAAGAATAGACTGCAACAAACTATCCGGCCTGTTGGTGCGCATTCGGCGCTGGCCCCGAGGCAGCATTCGCTCGCCAAGGTTCCCATTAGCTCAACGGCTTATCACAGCCTTTGTCGTTATCGGATTCTCCCGGCGACGGTCTGACCTGTTTCCATCCGCGGGTACACACACGCAATCTTCGGTAGGATTTTCCTCCGTTGCCTCTATCTTCTACCTACTCATTCAAAAAAAA
>JBOICY010000020.1:0-3326 GCA_050740335.1 Methylococcales bacterium
CTTTCATGATGTTTCTCCTGTCTGTCGTTTGGTTTAGGATGCTTTAAAATGTTTGCGTGACCGTTCATAGCGGTTCAAATCAATTTCATCTCAAACTTCCGTTGCAAAGGCAAAGATGGACCCGGAAGCGCCAAATAGTGCGCTCGGCGCACCTTAGAGCGCTGCTTCGGAACGCCTTTGGGTTTTTGGGCCGGTTATTGCTCTCACAAGGAGATACGGGCCAGACAGGAAACTGGATTTAAGAATTTTGTTTTTTACTATTATCGGCACTGTGGAGATACCTTCAAGTCGCCCAGGTCGCGGATTGTTCCGGTCCGTAACAGATCTTGACCAATCAGGAGAGACTCATGAAATTCGACCGTCCGAAAACCGTCATCGAAGGCCTGTCGGTCTTCCTCGGCACTCCCTTGGACACGATTTTGCACGAACACCTGGCCGCCGATCCCAGGAAACACGTACTCGATCTGTTCAAGGCCACGGTTGCCGGCGTCCCGGCTTACCGGCAATTTCTGAACGACCAGGGTATCGATCCAGACCAGGTCGCTTCCTTTGAAGATTTCCAATCTCTGCCCTTGCTCGACAAAGCCGCTTACCTGTACCAATACCCCTTGCCGGAGCGCTGCAAGGGCGGACGACTCACCGCTTGCGACCGGCTCGCCGTGTCTTCGGGTTCCACGGGTGTTTCGACGTTTTGGCCGCGTGCGATGACGGACGAACTGGACGTCGCCATGCGCTTCGAACAGGTATTCCGCTATAGTTTCCAGGCGCATGAGCGCGACACCCTGGCGGTAGTGTGCTTCCCGCTCGGCAATTGGGTCGGCGGAGTATTCACCACGTCATGCTGCTGGCATCTCGCCCAAAAGGGCTATCCGCTTACAGTCGCGACGCCTGGCAACAAGCCCGATGAAATCCTGCGGGTAGTGCGCGAGATCGGAGCGCATTTTCAGCAGACTGTATTGCTGGGTTATCCGCCCTTCGTCAAGGATGTGGTCGATACCGGTCTGGCTCAGGGAATGGATTGGCGCCTGTATAACATCAAGTTCGTATTCGCGGGTGAGGTGTTCAGCGAGGAATGGCGTACATTGATGCTGCAACGCGTGGGATCGCTTTCACCGTGCCGCGACTCCGCGTCCCTGTATGGCACGGCGGACGGCGGAGTGCTCGGCAACGAGACCCCTTTAAGCATCGCGATCCGCCGCTTCCTGGCCGAACACCCCGCGGTCGCCCGCGAACTGTTCGGCGAATCGCGTCTTCCAACCCTGGTCCAATACGATCCGATCAGCCGTTTCTTCGAGGTGGTGGACGGTGCGACTCTGGCCGTGACCGCGGACAGTGGCGTGCCGCTGGTCCGCTATCACATCGCCGATCGGGGCGGGATTCTGGGTCACCGCGAGATGATGGCATTCCTGAAAGACCGAGGCTTGTCTTCGCTCGATGCGTATGGATTGGATGTCGAAGAAATCCCTCTGCCCTTTGTCTGGGTATTCGGCCGCGCCGATTTCACGGTTTCGTTCTATGGCGCCAATATCTATCCGGAAAACGTCGTGGTCGGATTGGAGCAAGCGGGGCTGGAAGCCTGGGTCAGCGGTAAATTCGTGATGCAGGTCCGGAACGATGGATCCGGTTCGGAGTTTCTGCACATTGCCGTGGAGATGCTTCCATCGATCACCGCGGATGCCGACAAGCAGGCCGCGATCGCGACTTCCATTCGATCTCAACTGTTAAGACTGAACAGCGAATTCGCCAATTATGTCCCAGCCGAAAAACAAACGCCCCAAGTTGAATTGTTGCCTTTCGGCGATCCCGAATACTTTCCCGCGGGAGTAAAACATCGGTACACACGTCGCGGTTAAGGGCCGCATACTCGCAAAAATTGATATTGCGAAGCGTGTTGTTGCCATCCCGGGACTTTGCATCCGGCGCAAAATGGCCAACTCCGACTCAAGTGCCAGTCAACCAAGTGGCCCTGCAATTTCACCCGGTATTTGGCCCCGGTTTTGGTGAGCTGACAGGTCGCGGACCGAGGTGGATGCATAACCCGGCACGGCAGCACATCTCTCCAACTTTAGGTAGCTAACCGTCAATCCAATGACGCCATTAGCCGATTATTCTTGCAAACTAAGTCCTACAGAAGGGACCGTGCGATAAGACCTAACAAGCTCTGCCGCGCTAAGCGGCCTCGGCCTCTGCGGTGTCCGCAAGCCCGACCCGACTATCCAGCTCACTGACCAAGAAATCCGGCAGCTCGGGATGCGCGCCCTCGACCCGGCAGCAGTCCCGCACTGCCAAAAGGAAACCCATTATTGCCTCGCGGGGGCACCTGGCATTTTGTCCGCCTGAGCGAGAAAACCCCGCCACGATTCGCTGTTTGAATGGTATTTCTCCAATAAGTAGAGGCCGGCGAGATACTCGGCCAGGGGATCGAGCGTAAAGCGGATCCTATCCTTTCCGGGACCCACAGTCTGAATGAGTTGCAAGCGCTTTTCGAGATCCAGGAGGATGGCTATCGCGGCATCCTTCCCCAGTATCGCGACGACCGCGTTAACACTGGCGCTGCTCGGATGAGCGGCCATTCCGTAGCGAGGAACGCGGGACTCAATATCACGATTCCGTAAGGGGCATTCGCAAGGCCCCGATCGATTGAACGCCTCAGGCTATCGCCCAGTTGCAAGGTGAATTCGCCATACCAAATGGTTAAGCCCGCGCCGACCAATGCTTCTGCAAGTGGTCTTGCTATCGCATCCTTATCTTCTGAAGCATGACTGATGAATATGTCCCACATGCGATAAGTTCAGCTTTTAGACATTATTGGTTTTTTAGCCTGATTTTGCAGATCGTATCCCCGCCGTAAAGCCGAGATTAATGCCCCACGTGGGAACGACCGTTCGAACTGCCGGATTGAGGTACCGGAGGTTTCGGCATTTGCCACCATTCCAGTTTCTTTTTATTGGCTTCAGCCCGCTTGATGTCCTCCGAAGTGAAAGGCTTCGGCTTCCTTCGTTTTGCGTCAGCACTTTTTCCTTGGTTCGGGGCCGGCGCTTGTTCGACGCCCGAAGTAGTCGCCGTATCCAGTTGCGCAACTGCCGTTTCAACCGAAGCGGGTTCAGCCGCCCGGGTTGTCGTACCGAGCGAGAACAAGGCAGCCGGCACCAAAGCGAAAAGAAATCTTTTCGAGGGTATTGCGTAGGTAATGATAATGGTCATGTGGTCATGCTGAGGATATCGTAGACGGAGCCGTTGACACGAAATCTGGCGAAGAGTGCCAGGCAGTGAGATCGACCATTTCCTTTGATTTCGAGACCACGATGCTGTTGCGGCAGAAGCGT
>JBOICY010000021.1:0-11558 GCA_050740335.1 Methylococcales bacterium
CACCGAGGCCACTGGCAGTGCAAGCAGGATTCCGACAAAGCCGAATAACTGGCCGCCGGCAAGAATCGCGAAAATGACCGCGACCGGATGCAGACCCACCTTGTCTCCAACCAGCCAGGGCGTCAACAACATTCCTTCGAGTGTCTGTCCGACCGCGAAAACAACAAATACCGGCATTACCGCCCAGACATCCTGGAATTGGACGATCGCGGCGATACAGGCCGACACGACACCGACCATCGATCCGAGGTAGGGAATAAAACTGATCAAGCCGGCCACCATACCGATCAGCAACGCGAGATCGAGGTCGATCAGCCACAAACCCAAGATGTAAATCATACCCAGAGCAATCATGACCGAAAACTGCCCTTTCAGAAATGCGCCGAGTACCGCGTCGGATTCGATAGCAAGGCGGGTTACGGTCGGTTCCACCCGCTGCGGCAATAAATCGCGGAGCTTTTCGACCAGAATATCCCAGTCTCGCAAAAGATAAAACGCGACCACCGGAATCAGAATCAGATTCATCATCCCCTCGGCAACCGCCATGCCGGAACGCGAGATCGATCCGGCCAGTGCGGCGGCCAAACCGCCCGCCTGGCTCCAATGAGACTTGAGAACGGCGACGATTTCTTCTACTTCGAATACCTTCGATTGCAGGCCGAATCGCTCATGCAGCCAGGGAACCAACACGCCCTTCAGCCATTCGATATAACGAGGCAGATTCGCTAATAATCGGCCGACCTGGTGTTCGAGCAAGGGGATCAACAACAACAATATCGCCGCGAGGACCAGAATCATCGCGATAAATACAAAACTGACCGCGGCGGTCCTGCCCATTTTTTGAACTTCCAGCCGGTCGGCCAAGGGATCGCCAAGATAGGCCAGCAATGCGCCAACCGCGAAGGGCGTCAGAATCGGTGCCAACAAATAAATAAGCCATCCGGAGCCGGCGACGGCGGCCAGAACCAGCCATTTTTGCGAATCGGTCATCGCCCCTCCCCTTAAATTTAACGAATCCTTATTGTAGGCCACATCTCCGTTCACCGACACCTTTTGCCTAAATATGGCCCCGATCCAATGTAAAATCACAGCGATCCTGACGATCCCGGAGCAGTCTAACCTTTTCATTCCGAGCGACAGGATCGTTCCATAAAGATCCAGAACGTTCCGGTCTTGGCTGTCGTTGGTTGTCAAAACGAAAAAAAGCGGTCTTTGTTCTTAAATAAAGAAACATTCCTTTGCTATACTCAAATCGATTTTCAATAAGCGCAGGCGATGAATTATGAAAAAAGGAATCTATCCAGTAACATTTTTGCTGTTGGGTTGTGTACTGATCACACCGATTACGATAGCCCAAGGAATGTCGCAGTATTCCGAACCGGGCACAGGCCCCGCAAGCTCCGAAACCAATAGTGAAAGCTACGGAACGACCTTCGGCAGAAAACTCGGGTCCGGGGCTTCGAACATGGCCATGGGATGGATTGAAATCCCCAAAAATACGCTAAATCTAATCAACGACATCGATACCAGATACGTGCTCTTCGGCCTGGTCGGCGGAATCATCAAAGGGACCTTGCATACCATCGGGCGCACGCTGACAGGAGTCGGTGATTTCATTACCGCTCCTCTACCGACCAAGCCCATGATCAAGCCCAACTATGTGTGGGATCATTTTGGTGAAGACACCCGCTACGGTCCTTATTTTCAACTCACCGACCCGCCAAACAACACCGAATAAACCGACCGCCACAGGATTTAATGAAAACGCTGATTGCGTGCATGCGACAACTGGCAAAAGCCTTATGGCATGTGGCGCGGGGCGCGCGGTTTAATGCCAGCAAACTGGCAACACTTTAATGAAGTTATGGCAAGTGAAGATAAAACCCTTACAGGAAGCGGTATGATCCGATTCATCACGGCCTACCGGCAAACCCGTGGGCCGGCAGAGGGTCGGATTGATGGCTAATCCTCCTTTGTCAGATTACACGATCACTATATTCAAAGTCCGTCATTCCGGCAGGCAGATCGCCGGAATCCAGGCTCCATGGATGGATCTGAGCTTACATCCCTGGCACTGTATACCCGCTTCCCGGCGGGTATGACGAGCTTGCCATAATCAGACAAAGTAGAATTAAAAGGTCACACCAAAAAACCCTCGAAGCGCGAAACCTAAACTCAGCGTAAATAGAAACAACCACCAGGACGCGCTGGAAAGCCCGGCAAATTCGGAACGAGCCCTCGGATAATCCAGTTCGATCAGCCTAACCGAGTGATTGGCATTGAGCCCGGATTCCGCCGGAAACCCAAGCGAGCGAATATCGTCAACCGGATACAGCGTGGTGGCGAGAGGAATGATTCCCTGATCGACCCTCACATTTTTTTCGAATGATTGATCACCGATCCTGACCACGGCACGATGGACACCTGAACGCGTCGCTTGAATGCGCCACAGAATTTCACCGGTCTCCTCGACTCGCATCGCGGGAGTTGCCTTCCATAAACCGTCCGGCAACTCCAATCGGGAATCGACCTGTTGGGCTGTAGTCGCGGGGTCGACCGTCACCGAAAGTATCGCTTCCTGCCCGGTTTCAAGACTTTTGAAAGCAAACCTTGACTCGACCTGAACCAGAATCAGGATAAACGGGATGATCATGACCGCCATCGGCAACAGCGCGCAGCCCATATAACTCAAGGTATGCTTGAGAATTTCCTTTTCCGCGCGCAGCGTGACGCCGAGGTCATCCTTGAAAAGTCGCATTTCGAGCAGATAGGCTTTAATCTTGTCCTTTTCTCTGCGGATACCGTCCTGATTCGAGGTATAACGGAATACCAGCAGGCTGAAAACCGTTGCCGGTACGGAAAGCGCCACGATCTGCGAGATTGGAGACAAGCTTTTAAAGGGCCACAACCAGACATCGAAAACCTGGTTGAGTCCTTGATTCACATACAACCACATAATTCGACCGGACTCCTAACTGATATAGCCCAGACCTTTGAGTTTCTTTTTGATTTCTTCATCCGATTCGGCTTCTTCGAGGATGGCCATTTCCTTTTCGAGCGCATGAAGCACGAATTCATCCGGCGATGAATAGCCCGCGACCGAAGCATACTTTATAATTTTTTCCCATAATTCCTTCTCGATTTTGACCTTATGACTACCAAACATTGCGATGTCCTCAAATTACGATCGTGATTGACGGTTCAACTCGGTAACACAAACCAAAATAAATTTGCGGGTTAAAAAACTGAGCGACCTTTCATCCGGGACGGCGGCGCGATGCCGAATCGGTCCAGAATGCTGACCGTCAGATCTTTCAGATCGGACGGCGAGTCGGTTTTGAATGTTTCGTTGGATAACAGGATGCCCGGAACCGTTCGGGAATCCATGCAATGATCGCCGCTCCATTCGTGGTCGTTATCTTCGATCAGTTGCGCGGGAATCTTGCCGGTCGTGGTCGCCCAGGAAGCCCGGTATCCGCGCGCGTAGCCGACTAGAATGTCCGGCGCTTCTTCGAGATGGGATCCCTGATAGACTTCCTCGCGCAGCAGCGGCTGGGTCACCACATAGGCGCCCTCGGGCCCGTCCCTCCATTCCTTCAGCTTATCGGCGATCTCCCTGGCCAAAGCCGCGCGTTCGGCAGGCGCTACATGACCGTAACGTTCCCGGTCTGCCACATTCAAATACAAGGAATTCAAACCGATCGCGAAGGCCTTGGTCTTTTTCCAATCGATTCCGAACAGCCATTCATATCGATCGCGTTTAGCGGGGTTTTTCAACACCAGATAGCCGTGCTGTTCCAGCCAGGTGTTCAGATTAGCCTGCCTTTTGAAAGGAGCGAAACCGTGGTCGGACATGACCACCAAAGACGTACCCTTGTCAAGGTCCCGCATGACCCAACCGAGTATCTGGTCCATTTCCACGTACAGGTCCTGCATCGCCATCGCGAGGTCTCGCGGGGTATCCTTCTCGTGAAAAGGATGGGTGGGGTCCATCTGACGGGCCAGCATGTGGTTTCTCTGATCGACGCTGCTGAAATAAAAAAACAGCAGGGCCGAACCTTGCGTGGCGCGAAAGCGATTCAGTTCGTAATTCAGCAGCCGTTTTCTTTCATCGAGCACGAGTTCCGATTGCGTCAAAAACTCCCGGGGGGACAGCACATGAGCCGACAGGGCTTTGGTGTCCTCGGGCATTTCTTCGGTGTAAAACGGGCCCACCGCTTCCGCCAATTCGAAAGCGTATTCGGCGGGTGTGGCGATCGGCTGGGCCGGATCGCGCGGATCGATATTGACCGGACTCGCATACAGCGAAAAATAAGGTTTGGTCTGTTTCAACAGGAATCGCACCATGCCTTGGACGCTGACCAGTCCGGGCAATAAGTCGAATTGGACCGTGACCCAATCGCTCCATTCACCGGCGTTCAGTAAAATTCGTTCATCCTCGGTCCGTATCAGAGCAACCGGGTTTTCGGGGTCAACGTGGACACTGAGCTTTGCCTCGGCCGGGGGATTATCCGCGCGGAATAGATTCGGTGGCCCGTAGATCGAAATGACGGTAGCGTGTTTGTGCAGGCTGATCCGGTAGATCTCTCCGCCTGACACCTTCCCGGCCTCGAAAGCGGGCGCATCGGTATAGAATGAAAAAGTTCCCGAGGTCCCGCGCATATCGGGTGTGCCCATCCCCGAGATCGCCTTACCGCCAGTTTCGACCGGAGGATAATTGGCCGGAATGCTGACCATCGTGGTTTTGACCCCGTGTTGCTCCAGGATCTCCCAGAATGCCTGGCCGTCCCGCATTTGCCGCGTTTCCCCCGAGGCCAAAGGAATGCGCCAATTTCCGAATGCCAGGGGTTCGGTATCCGGTTGTTCGGTTTTCGAGGTCGACTGATAGGGAAGCAGGGATTTTCTGTCCAGCGCGATAAAGTCGAAAATGCCATGCCCGCCGGAATCCATCCCGGTAATAAAATCGGACCAGGCGACCGGACTCTGCGGAGGAACGCTGGTGCCGAGATTCATAAATCCGCCCTGTTCGGCCAGCCGGCTGAAATTGGGCATGACTCCCTCGGCCATGAAGGTACGCAGCATGTCCGGATCCATCCCGTCGATGCCTAGAATGATCATGCGGGTCGGCGAGTTCCGGGTGTCCTTTGAACCCGGCGTGGCATCGCTCGCTGCCACGGCGAACAATAAGCACGCGCCAATAAGCGCGAAATTCTTCATGCGGCCACCTTCTCAGTCACTTGCGGATTCTCCACCGTAAGGACTTTCCCGGTCATATGCTTGGGCACTGCCACCCCGAACTGACTGAGTATCGTCGGAGCCAGGTCGCCGATGCCCGGATCCTCGCTGGAAATCCTGCGGTTCGAGAACAGGACCCCGGGCACCAGGCGCGGGTCGATGCAATGATCCCCGCTCCAGGATTTTGTGTTGTCCGCAAATACCTTGCCCGACACTCTTCCGACGGCGCCACCCCAGGAAGCCCGGTAGCCGCTGTTGTAACCGACGATCAGGTCCGGGCCATTGTCGCGGTAGGGACCGTTTGGATGCAATTTCGCGTTATCGAATACCTGATTGATCGCGACATCGCCGGTTTCTGCGTCGATAATCCCGGAAAGCCCCTCGATGATCGCGCGTTTCACCGCATCGATTTCCGGGCTGGAAACAATACCCTTCGCTTCGCGGCCAGCGCGGTTGATGTAGATCCCTCCGAGGCCGAACGCGTAGGCTTTGGTTCGGCTCCAATCCACGCTTTCGAACCATTCTCCGCTTTCACTTACGCCGTTCTTGAGATGCAACAAGCCATTTTGAAGGAACCAGGTGTTGAGATTCACGCCGCGCCGGAATGACTCGAAACCATGATCCGAAATCACCATGAAATGTTCATTCGGACCCAGTTTATCGAGAATCCGGCCGACCATTTCATCGGCCTTCTTGTACATTTCGAGTATGGTATCTTTGTATTTTTCAACATCCTTGCCTTGATTCGCGGGATGCTTTTCGTCCAGATACCTGAAAAACATATGTTGCAGCCGATCCGTACCGTCGAAAACACAAGCAACCACGCCTTCCCGCGATTTTTCCAGTGCATTGAAAAACATCTTTTCCCGTTCCGAATGCAGTTCGAGCGTCTGCTGCAAGAAGGCTTCTTCGTCGATGACCCGCTCATTCAAGGCCCAGGTATCCTCGGCGAGGCCGAGCGTTGCGAATTCTCCGATCAACTTGGCCAGGTAAATCGAATAGTAGGAGGGCCAGGAGATCGGCAAGGCGGGTCTGCCGGGATCGATATTGATCGGGGTCACATAAAGACCGAAATCGGGACTCATCTTAGTGATATAAAAACGCGCGATGCCGTACACATTGATCCCCGGCGCGGCTTTAAAGGTCAACTGGATCCACGGAGAATATTCTTTTTCCTTGAGCCGGTACTGCCGTCCTCCGATCTTCAACAGCCCTTCCCGCTTCTCCAAATCCACGGTGACCGAAAATGGGATCACCATCGGCCTGGGTTTTGTTCGCAGAGTATTGTCGGGACCAGGCAATACCGCATCGAAGCGTCCATCTTCGATCGTCACGAGCCGCCGTTCCCCTCCGGTTGATTCGGGCGCTTCTTCAGTATGACCGGTTTCCGCGGGACTGGTCGTATAGTAGGTAAAGGAACCCTGGGTTCCGCGCAGGTCCGGAACACACATCGCCGAAAGCAAGGCTCCGGCGAATTTTTCGGGCGGGAAGGTCAGAGGAACCCGGAGTATATTGGACGGAACGCCATGGTCGCCGAGAATATTCCAGAAGGCCCGGCTTTTCCGCATATTGCGGATCAAGGGCTTACCGATCGGGATCACCCATTCGCCCACCCGGATGGTACGCGTAGTCGGACCGACTTCGGAACTCGAAAGCTTGGGCATATAGGTGCGAATATCGCGATTCAGAAAATCAAAAATATTATGCCGCGACGGATCCACGCCGGTCATGAACGAGGACCAGGCAACCGGAGAAATCGAGGGGTACGTGGTTCGAAGCCTTGAATAACTACCCTGCCCGGCAAGTTTTTTGAGGTTCGGTAAATGCCCTTGCTCAATCCACCGGTCGACCAGTTTGGGGTCGAGGCCATCGAGTCCGAGTATTACCATGCGTTTCAGATTCGAGCGGGTCAGGGCCTTGCGCCGCCGAACCGAGCGGATTACAAAGCGCAGCGGCCAGATCAACAAGGAACCGATCCCGGCCAACAGGGCCGCGAATAGAGCCATGAACGATCCGATGAACGCAAATCCGGCACCCGGGCCGACATAGGCATGAGCCATGCCCGGCAGAGTCATGATCAATGCCAATACAAAAAAACCGCGGGAAATGCTCGTTCCCTTAGACTTTTTTCCGTACATAGGAATGCGACTACCTCGTTGAGTGACAGGGAAGACTAATCGGAACCTGCGTGGATCGATCGAAATGATTTTGAAACCAGTTTAAAGCAATCGAGATCTACTACGAGCCCAAACCCCGAGAGCGTTAACAAGAACCTCTATAAACATGACTTTTTCTGGCCTACGACAAAATCAATCGTTCCGGTTGTTCTTTTCGGTTTCGATAAAGAGTGGGATCAACGACCGAAGCCATCGCATCCACATCCAGAAATCCACCCAGGAATTCATTCACTTTCCTCGCCGATTCCAAAGAGTCCCGAATGATCTTCATATATTGAAGTTCCAGCAGTTCGAAATTAGGCGCCCTGCGCAAGAATACTTTGGTATCGATCAGATGATTCCGGTATGCCTCGATCGCTTTTTCGTCGCTGACCGGGTTGGGTTCGCCGCGCCGGTCCAGCATTTTGTTCTGAGATGCAACAATTTCTTCCAGGTTCCGGCGCAGCAAAATGACCTTGTAATAGTTTTCATGCGGGAGTTCTTTAAGGAGGTGAGAGATGACTTTGATGGTTCTACCGCGCGAATTGCGCAACCAGGATTTATCCAGGTCATTCTCGAGATTCTTAATCCTTTCATCCTCGAAATATCCCTTCGGGTTATCCAGGTCCGATTCACGCACCTGATCGGTTACGAGTGCCAGCCCCCCGGAAGCAAGCATATTCATCAGCATCGAGGTGCCGGATCGTGGCAGCCCGGAAACCACTATGATTGCCTTACCGTATCGGCACCTTCTTAAAAACTGCTTGACGATTCTCATTCTCTAAACCCCTTTGGCCGAGTCCCATCCTGTCTAGTATTTTCGGTGTGACGATGCAAAATTCCAGGCGTCCCGGGTGTCTAACCCAGGCAACACGACCCATTGCAATCGGGATACGCAAAAACGAGAAAGTGCGCCTGCGTCCGTCCAGGTAATCGTTGCCTTTCGCTCCAAACCAATGTCCGAGAACTCCGGTCCGTTCCAGAACAATTCGGATTCCAATAAAATAATACGTGAGAGGCTGATCGTCCGGAACAATCAAAAAGCGATTTTAGACCATATTCCCGGCAAAGTAACCCTTAACTGATTGTAGACCATGTGCCCTTGTTTTCTAAATCTGGATCACGAAAGCGATTCAACCAGCCGCAAATGAAATGCCGGAAAGCTCAGTTGAAAATCATGAACTTCGTCTTAAACCCCTAACCGGAATGGATCCAGTAATGAAAGTCTGTCCTGTTGTCACCCTGATACTTGCCCTATGGAGCCACAGCCCGACAATTTTGGCCGAGACCGGCAAACCAAACATAATTCTGATCGTTCTGGATACCCTTCGGGCCGATCGGCTAAGCTTAAGCGGCTACCCCAGGCGAACCACACCGAATATCGAAGCATTCGCGCGGGATAGCGTGGTCTACAGCAAGGCGCATTCGGTCGCGCCCTGGACACTGCCATCGCATATGTCGATGTTCACCGGTTGGATGCCAAGCCGGCACGGGGCGGACTGGAACGCTTATGGACACCCCGAGGATATGGACCTGGAGCAGATCGTGAGCGGTTCGTTCAAACTCTCCGAACCTTCCCGGCTGCTCGCGGTAAAACTGAAAAAGAATGGCTACAAGAGCGCCGCCTTCAGCAGCAACGCCTGGGTGTCGGTACGCACCGGAATGGAAGAAGGCTTTGATGAATTTCGCGAGATGTGGAAAGTGGACACGAGCCATAGAAAATACTTCGAGTGGGCGCCTCCGGGTTTAAGAAAACGAAGCTGGTTCCCGGAAGGCTATCGAGGAATCTCGGAATTTGACTTCGGCGATGCGGGCTTGGTGATACGCGAATTCAAGGATTTCTTGAGCAAACACGACAATATCCAGGAAGCGCCCTGGTTTCTATTTTTCAATTTCATTGATCCGCATTATCCCTATTCACCGCCGGCATCCTGGCGCTACCGCTATAGCGACGATGTCGAGCTCGGTGAACGGATCGCGACCTTCGAGTTCAGCGAATTTGCCATGGACGCGGGACAACGGCCGGTTGATGTGCGCAGATTCAATCCCTTCTACGATGGCGAGATCAGTTATGTCGACGACGCGATCGGAAGGTTGTTGGAAATATTGATCGCGCGGGGTCTCTATCAAGACACCCTGATCATCCTGACCTCGGATCACGGGGAACACCTGGGAGAAAAGGGACATTTTTCCCACCAGTTTTCGGTCGAAGAAGAACTGCTGTGGGTTCCATTAGTGATCAAGTTTCCGGGAAACCAGGGCTCGGGCACGGTCATCGACAACCCCCTGGTCTCGACGCTCGATCTGTATCAAACCGCGCTGTCCGCGGCGGGCTTAGAAAGTCGGGATGGAAGTTCCGACACCGCGTCGAAGGACCTGTCTGACATGCAAAACTTCCACCGCCGCTACCTGCTGGCCGAATATAGCTATTCGTTACCTTACCTGAAAGCGAGCCACAAGGCCTACTCGGGTTTTGACATTGCCGCGAACCGGGTGACCCGCCGGGTGGTTTACGATGGACGGGAGCGCCATGTATTCATCGACAGTGACCTTCCCTTGAATCCCGCCACATCGGTTGTCGCGGAACATTCAAAGGCCAGACAAGCGGCCGAAGATTTCTTGCAGTCCTTCCTGCAACAATTGCCAGTCGAAAACTCCGAGCACTCGGAGGAAGAGATCGATGAAAAAAACCTGGAACGATTACGCTCGCTTGGGTATGTGGAATAACAAAATAACGGTTCATGCAGTCGCGACAGCCAGCCACATGGAATTCATATTTTGGAATTGTACCATCTCTTACAAGGTTATCTATAGGAGCCAGAAAGATTATGAGCAAACGATCCGAAATCGGCAGGACCATTGGGCATCCCTTGATTATCGCAGCGATATTTACCTGCGCACTACTAGCCTATTCACTAAATTGGTTCTACGATACCTATGGAGACGATCGCGTTAGTGGCGCGGAACGCGTTTTTTTCGGGCAAGTCCCTTACCGGGATTTTTGGACATTGTATGCTCCGGGTTCGTTTTATCTGCTGGCTTTTCTATTCCGGATCTTCGGCCAACATGTCCTTGTGAGTACCGTCGCGGGATCGGTTTTTTGTGCCGCGAACGCATGTTTATGCTATTTACTCGTAAACAAACTCGTAGGTAAACAGTTCCCTGCGGTTGCCAGTGCGGTGATTTTTTTCTCGGCACAATATGCAACGGGGGTTTACGGAACACTCGGTCCTTATCCACCGGTCGTCTTTTTTATACTGATCACTCTTAATCTGATTCTTGTTTATTACCAGACCCGGGTCTGGACTTACCTGTTAGGCGCCGGAATTGTGAATGGGATCGCCATCGTGTTTAAACATGATGTCGGGATCTACACGTCGATTTCAATATTATTGGGGCTCGGCCTTAGTCAGATTCTACAATCTGGAGTTCTATCCTGGCGTGGGATTCAGGATTTTTCACTGAAATTCGCGATGTATGCGGCCGGTGTTTTGGTGATCTCCGTGCCTGTCTTTGGCTACTTTCTCGCAGTAGCAGGACCGGATATGGTGCAAGATTTGATTGTATTTCCGGGTACCGATTTTCGTTTCGCAAGACCGGAGAAATATCCTGGTATTCTGCCGATCGGGATTTATGACAAATGGCGATTGAAAATGCTATTCAATTTTTTCTCATATCTGAAATTTGTGATACCCTTCGCGCTACTTTTACTTGGATTGTTCGGATTGGGTATTTGCTACATACGAAATAGCAATTTATACTTACCAATGGGCCTTACCTTTGTCTTTGCTTTTCTGTTTCATTACGGTTCCGCGTATATCCAGATCAACACGAACATTATGTCGATGTCGATGTATGCCGCATTTTTAGGCGCCCTGTGCTATGACGAATTAAGGAGGAACACGGACATTAAAGCGGTTTTGGTTGAAAAATTCATCGCCGGCCTTTCCGTATGCATCTGGGTTATGGCAATTGTCTTCCAACCGGCATACGAATATCTATCCAGGGATCAATCCGACTACATCGAATTGCAGCTTCCGAAAATATCCGGCATGTATCTGGAACGGGAAACTGCCCGAAGCCTGGTTGGCCTTACTGAGTTCATCCAGGCAAACGTTGCCCCCGGCCAAAAGATCTTTCTGGGTTCGCACCGTCACGATTCTCTGC
>JBOICY010000022.1:0-6519 GCA_050740335.1 Methylococcales bacterium
TTCGATTGCATCGCTCGAAACCGGACGTTTTTCGAGGGCTTTGATCATCCCCGCGCGGAGTTTATCTTCGGAAAAAGGCTCGCGCGTGCCGTCGGACTTGATGATGCGCGGCAGATTAAGCTCCGCAATTTCGAAGGTGGTAAAGCGTTCCATGCATTCCATGCATTCCCGCCGGCGGCGCACCTGGTCACCCTCCCCGGACAGACGGGAATCGATGACTCGGGTATCCAGGGCGGAACAATAGGGGCAATGCATAATCGGGGCGGGCAGATGCGTGAAACCGAGGCACACAACTAAAAACGGTAACCCATTGTACAATAGTTTTAATTGTGAGAGCGTACCAACACGGCCTGAATCGGGATACCGGTGATCCGGTCAGTCCAGATATCATCGGCCCGATGCTCGGACTAATCGGCACGACGAGCGCATCCGTTATTCCTATTCAAACGTCAAGCGGTTCCACGAGCGTTAGCTGTGCGGAAACCTTCGCGAGCTGCAAAAAATCCCGGTCATCGTGCAGCAGAACCAGGCGGTGTTCGATCGCAATCTGTGCGATCAGGCAGTCAACGGACGATCGGATCGTAAACCCCTGCCCGCGGCATTCACGGTATAAAGCCGCGGCTTTCGCATAACTGTCGACCACTTCCTTCGGATGATAGAATCGCTGGGTAGTCAGGTACTCGTGTAGTTGCATATAGTCGGCCTGACTTCTGGCCCCTTGAAGAATTTCCTGTAGAATCACGCCGGTAATGCCGTAGGGTATCTGGTGTTCCAGCAAACGCTGAAAATAGCGTGTCGAAGGCGTATCGCGTTTCCGAAACAGGTTGAGCCAAACCGAAGTGTCAACCAGAACCATCCGGATCTCCGGCCTCACGCAGGGATTTGTAATCGTAGTCCGGATCGATCGAAACTTTGCCGATCAATTCCCGCACATCTTTCCGGCGATGATTTTCGACAAATTCCTGCAAGGCTCGATGTACCAGCTCACGTTTGCTTTTAACTTTCGCATAACGGAACGCATGTTTCACGAGGTCATCATCGAGATCGATATTGGTTCGCATAATGGCACAGTCAAATACACCTATAGGAGCACCATATTATACACGGGATCGAAAAGCGCTGAAACACGTAAAGGTCCTCCAAGCGCTAGGATTTCTTCTTACGATCATGGAATAATAGCACGCTCAAAAAACCAAGTACTTATCAGCAGGCAATATGGCGCAATACGTTTATACGATGAACCGGGTCGGGAAAGTCGTCCCGCCCAAACGCGCGATCCTTCGCGACATCTCCCTTTCCTTCTTCCCGGGCGCGAAAATCGGCGTGCTCGGACTGAACGGGTCCGGAAAGTCCACCCTGTTAAAAATCATGGCCGGAGTCGACCAGGATTTCAACGGAGAAGCCCGGCCGCAGAGCGGAATCCAGATCGGCTTCCTGCCCCAGGAACCCCAGTTGGATCCGGCAAAGGATGTACGCGGCAATGTCGAGGAAGGGGTCGCACAGGTCAAACAACTGCTCGACCGCTTCAACGAGATCAGCCTGAAATTCGCCGAACCCATGAGCGACCATGAAATGACGGCGCTGCTCGATGAACAGGCCCGCTTGCAGGACGCGATCGATGCGGTGGGCGGCTGGGACCTCGAGCGGAAACTGGAAATCGCCGCAGACGCCCTGCGTATTCCGGAATGGAATGCCGACGTGACCAGAATTTCGGGCGGCGAGCGCCGCCGGGTCGCCCTGTGCCGTCTGCTGTTGTCGGGCCCGGACATGTTACTGCTCGATGAACCGACCAATCATCTCGACGCTGAGTCGATCGCCTGGTTGGAACGGTTTCTTGCCGAATACAAAGGGACCGTGATCGCGGTCACGCACGACCGTTATTTTCTCGATAACGTCGCGGGCTGGATCCTGGAACTCGACCGCGGACACGGGATTCCGTGGCAAGGTAATTACTCGAACTGGCTGGAACAGAAAGAAAAACGCCTCGAAGTCGAAGAAAAACAGGCCAGCGCGCGCTCCCGCGCGATGCAGGCCGAACTCGAATGGATCCGCACCAACCCGAAAGGCCGCCATGCCAAAGGCAGGGCGCGTCTTGCGAAATTCGAAGAACTGGCTTCGCAGGAATTCCAGCAACGTAACGAAACCCGCGAAATTTATATTCCGCCAGGCCCTCGACTCGGGGATGTGGTTGTCGAAGTGGAGCAATTAAGGAAAGGCTACGGCGACCGGCTTCTGATCGACAATCTGAGTTTCAGACTTCCGCCGGGCGGCATCGTCGGAATCATCGGCCCGAACGGCGCGGGCAAGACCACGCTGTTCCGCATGATCGCGGGAACCGAAAGTCCGGATTCCGGTTCCCTCAAACTCGGCGACACGGTCAAGCTCGCTCATGTCGATCAGAGTCGCGATGCGCTCGATCCCGCCAAAACGGTTTGGGAGGAAATTTCCGAGGGTCTCGATACGATCACCGTGGGCAACTATCAGACACCTTCGAGGGCTTATGTCGGCCGCTTCAATTTCAAAGGAACGGATCAGCAAAAAAGGACCGGCGATCTTTCCGGCGGCGAACGCAACCGGGTTCACCTCGCCAAACTGCTCAAGACCGGAGGCAACCTGCTGCTGCTCGACGAGCCGACCAACGATCTGGATGTCGAAACGCTCCGGGCCCTCGAAGAAGCTCTGCTCAATTTTCCGGGATGCGCGGTGGTGATCTCGCACGACCGCTGGTTTCTGGACCGCATCGCGACGCACATGCTCGCGTTCGAGGGAGACAGCAAAGTCGTCTGGTTCGAAGGAAATTATGCCGACTATGAGGCCGACCGGCACAGACGACTCGGCGACGAGGCCGATAATCCGCACCGGATCAGATTCAAAAAACTCGCATGAGCGAAGCGGAACGTTTGCTGGAAGCCGCCGCATCGCTGCTCGAGCGCATTGAAAAGCTGCTGCCCGAGGAATCGGAGCCGAACTGGGCCGCTGGATCGGCGTTTCGCTGGTGCAGGACTCGACTCGGGAACAGCCTGGCGCCGATCGAGAAGCCGAATATGCTCAGGCTTCATGATATCCGCTGCGTGGACCGCCAGAAAGCCGAAATAGATCGCAACACGCGCCAGTTCCTGCAAGGCTTCCCAGCGAACAACACCCTGCTCTGGGGTTCGCGTGGAACCGGCAAATCCTCGCTGATCAAGGCGCTGCTGAACCAGTACACGCTGGAAGGGCTGCGCGAAATCCAGGTCAGCAAGGAACAACTCGCCGATCTTCCCGAAATCGTCGAAAGAATCAAAAACCGCCCGGAAAAATTCATCCTGTTCTGCGACGATCTTTCGTTTGAAGCCGAAGACCCGGGCTATAAGGCTCTCAAGGCCGCGCTCGAAGGTTCTTTGTACGGACTGCCCGATCATGTGCTGATCTATGCGACCTCGAACCGCAGACACCTGCTGCCGGAATATCATCAGGAAAATCTCGAAACCCGCCATCCGAACGGCGAAATTCATTTTGGAGAAGCGGTCGAGGAAAAGATCTCGCTTTCCGACCGCTTCGGGTTATGGCTGTCGTTCCATCCCTTCAACCAGGAACAATATCTCGAAGTCGTGCGCTATTGGCTGAGCCAACTACAAACCCCGCTGGAACCCTGGGAAAGAATCCGCGAGGAAGCCCTGCGCTGGGCATTGAATCGCGGCTCGCGCAGTGGCCGCACCGCGTGGCAGTATGCGAAGGACCGCGCAGGACGTATAAAGATTGAAAGCCGAATCGAATAGCGTTCGCAGTGCGCACGAATATTCCTAAAACGCATCAAAAGCCCGCGCCTCGGTTTCCTGCTCCTGATCGAGAATAAGGATGGATTCGAGCGATTTTGACTTCGACACCGAGTATCGCGGTAAACTGTTGGACGATTTCATCGACGATCCGGGCAAAGTCGATTTTGGCCTTGATCGGATCGGTGCTATAGGCCTTCGCGAAAACCTTTTCGGCGTCTTCGTATTAGCGAGCGTAGCGTGCGCTTTACACGCGAAACGGATGGGGCGCACTACGAAAACTAGGAAAGGGAACTAACTGCGCGATAGCCAATGAATTGGGTGGTATTGTTGCTTTGGTTTGCAGCTAATGGTGATTCGTGCGCACGGCGCACGCTAAGCTTGCTTTATTTCCAGCCTGGTCCTTCTTTCCCGCTCAACCTTTGATGCAAATTAGCGGTTCCAAACGCGCCACTTTGCGGGCCAATCCGGCCCTGTCCGCGGCATCGACCACCGCGTGCACATCCTTATAGGCTAGTGGCGCTTCTTCTGCGATTCCACGCAGGGATGGACCGCGAATCAGGATGCCCCGCGCGGCCAGTTCGTCGATGAGCTCTTCGCCACGACACCGCTTACTCGCCTGCCGCCGGCTCATGGCTCGTCCGGCGCCGTGGCACGCCGAGCTGAAAGCGGGCTGTTCGCTGGTATCCGTGCCGCAAAGGACATACGAGCTGGTGCCCATCGATCCGCCGATCAAGACCGGTTGGCCGACTTCGCGATAGGCCGGCGGCAAGTCGGAGTGGCCTGGCCCGAAAGCCCGGGTCGCTCCTTTGCGATGGATGAACAAATCCATTTCCCGATCCCCGGCGATATGCCGTTCCATCTTGCAGGTGTTGTGAGACACGTCATAGATCAGGCTAAGAGGAATCCCTGGAAAAATGTCTTCAAAGGACTGCCGGGTTAAATGGGTGATGATCTGGCGGTTGGCCAGCGCGCAGTTGATGCCGGCTCGCATGGCGCCGAGGTATTGTTTTCCGAGCGGTGAATCGATCGGCGCGCAGGCCAGTTCCCGGTCCGGCAGGGTGATTCCGTGGCTCGCCGCGGACAAGGCCATTTCTTTCAGAAACTCGGTGCCGATTTGATGACCGAGTCCCCTGGACCCGCAGTGGATGCTGATGACAATATCGTCCATATACAACCTGAAGCTTCGGGCCGTCTCGTGACTGTAAATCTCGGCCACGCGCTGCACTTCCAGATAGTGGTTGCCCGAACCCAAGGTTCCCATTTCGTCGCGTTGTCTTTCCCGGGCTTTCGAGGAAACCCGGGAAGGCTCGGCACCCGCCATGCAACCCTGCTCTTCGATATATTCCAAATCCACGCTTTCGCCGTAGCCCATCTCGACCGCCCATTGCGCGCCGCCTTTCAGCATCCCGATCATCTCTTTATGATTCAGATGCAGCTTGCCGTGACTGCCGACCCCCGCGGGAATCGAGCGATAGAGTTCGTCCGCGAGGCGGATTTGGTGAGGTCCAAGTTCGGCCATCGTCAAGCCGGTATGCAAGGTGCGTACGCCGCAGGAGATATCGAAACCGACACCGCCGGCCGATATCACCCCGCCTTGTGCGGGATCGAAGGCCGCCACGCCGCCGATCGGAAAGCCATAGCCCCAATGTGCATCGGGCATGACACAGGCCGCTTCCACGATACCGGGCAAGGTCGCTACATTGCAGATTTGTTCATGGACTTTTGGATCCATGTCGCGGATCAACTCGGCATCGGCATAAATGACCGCGGGTACCCGCATGGCACCCCGGACGGGAATTTCCCAGCAGTATTCATCGCGTTGAATCAATTGACCGGTGTCCAATTCCCGCCTCCGTCAAACATCGACAACACATTGGGCGATCCACATCGCCTCGGGGTTTTGATAGACTCGCAACTCGGTCATCGTAGCCCCTTTAATTTCGACCGCGGGCCGGTGCTTTTGCCGGTCAACGGTCTCGCCGTACACCATTGCGGTTAATTTGCGATCCTCAATCGATACTTCGAAACGGCCGAACAGTAAATCCTGCACGGCCATGTGGTAGATCAAATCGTTTATCCAATCCAGGAATAAGAATTCGTGGTCAGGGGCTGCGCAATGGATCGCAATCGCTTTGGAAGCCACCACCGAATCCGGGTCTGCGACTACGGCTGTCATCGCGATCGCGGCTTGCTCGAAGGCCTGCTCCAGAGTCGGCGCAAGCCCTCGGATACCGATATCCGCGTCGTGATCAAAATGTTCCCAATAAGGAGGGATGTGCTTGGTTTTCATAGGCCGAACCGGGACATATGGATCGAAATTATTCAAGCTCCTTGGGTTGTCGGGGAGGTTTTCCAGGAAACACGGGTGTCTCGCCCGGGCGTTGGAGAAAACCCTTCAAGTGTTAGCAACACAGCCCGACACAGAGACTTGCGAATTGATCGCAATCACGGCATCATAAACAGGTTTGAAAATTCAATTAAGAGTTCAATTTAGAAATCTGGAGGAGATAAATAATGACCGTAGCTCGAAGTGGTAATAGCCACACCAAAAATGCGAAGCTGTTGGCTTGGGTGGACAAAATGGCTGCTTTATGCAAGCCGGATCGGATTTACTGGGCCGACGGCTCGCAACAGGAGTATAACGAGTTATGCGAGCAGTTGGTGCAATCCGGAGCGTTTATCCGGCTGAATCCTGAAAAACGCCCGAACAGCTATTTATGCCGTTCCGATCCCAGCGATGTCGCGCGCGTGGAAGATCGAA
>JBOICY010000023.1:0-6280 GCA_050740335.1 Methylococcales bacterium
ATGTTAGAATGTCTCACAGCCTCAACGGCTAATACCATCTGATACAATTACTCCATCGTTTAATCCCGCATATCGAGGTCTCACAGCCTCAACGGCTAATACCCTCTGATACGATATAGGAGATATTTATGAAAAGAGGAGGGTGTCTCACAGCCTCAACGGCTAATACCCTCTGATACAGCTGGTCATTATTTCCACGATATTTCAATGGGATACATTCGGATTTGGCGGACCATCCGGAAAATTTATCCGATGCGGATTTTTGATCCACCCGATGTTCCAAAACAAACTCTAAGTTGTTGAAAAACGAAATATGGCCAACTTCCGGCTTGGTTATCCTAGCATAAATTACTGAATCCGCGCCAATTAATCAGCGTTTTGACGCTTCCATTCAATTCGATCACTCGGGTTGGCCACGCGGATAATTCGTAAAATGCCAGCGTAGCGCCAGGCATTTGGTGAAATCAGCGAAAATTCCAGGCTTTAAAAGGCTGGCCTTTCTGAATGAAATCTTTCAGGGACAGCGCTTGTTTGTAAAGGTGTTGAAAATAGGGATGGGCGTCTATTTCTCCTTTTGCGCGTACGGCGCTCTCCCACCGTTGTAGAAATAATGCGAGATATTTTCGGCGCGCTTTGTTATCGATCCGGCAGGCCCCCGCGGGAGTATAAGTGAAGTCCTCCGGGTTTAATTCTTTGCGCAGCAGCACGGTTAGCGCCGAGCGTTCGACCAGATGACGAAATGGTTCCATCAAGTCGGACGCAAGCGTAGCGTGACGGCCGCGCGCCTGGTGGTAAAACCCCTGCCAGGGCAGTAAACCGACCGCATGCAAAACACTTTCCGTATAGCCGTAGAGCACGGTATAACCAATAGAGAGTAATACGTTAAATGGATCCCGGGGCGGTCTTCGATTTCTGCCTTCAAAAGAGAATTGATCCGGTATGAGCTGCGCGACCAGTTGAAAATATTCGGCTGTCGCCGAGCCTTCCAGCCCCCTGAGATCCTCGAGGCTGTTGGTATGATGCAAGCGCTTGATCGCGTTATCCAGAATCGGGGTATGGTGGGCTTTTTGCCGGCGGCGCAAGGCTTCTTTCATATGCCGCAGGCGGCTGCCGACCACCTCTCGCGCACAATAAAGCGCTTTATCGGGATCCCTGAACGCGAGCATTTGATGCAGCCATAACTGATGACCCTGGGAGGCGCGGTGATGGGTAACCACGCCCTGGTAGCTTCCGTTGCCTTTGGCCAAATGGATTGAAATATCATGCTCCATCGCGGCATGCATCGCTTGAGTCGTGATCTGATGATTGCCGAACAAAATAATCACCTGCAAACTGTTCCACGACTGATCGTAGATGCGTTTGTCGTTGCGAAAGATTTGCAAATGTTTATTGAGGGTTGTCAATTTTGCCGGATCACCGGTCAAGGCCAGCAATAAACCCTCATTTTTCCGTTCACCGATGTTGATCGCGAGATTGTGACCGAGTTGGTGAGCCAAACGGGCGATGAGATCCTCTTGCGTCAATCGAAGCGGTTCTTGTTCGCCGAATTGTGCAAGCCATGAATTGCTTGAAAGCTCCGGGGAATCCGCTTTGGCTCCGCTGATATCCAGCGCCATGTCATTGACAAATAAGTAGCCTAGATATTTGAAGCCCTCGTCCATCGCGGTAATGCGGGTTTTGTCCTCATTCAAATCGAGGCCGTGCTCGGCAAGCGATGCTTCCGCTGCTTTTGCGGCTTGCGTTGCCTGTAGCGAATCTTTACACAATACAATGAAATCGTCCGCGAAACGGATCAGTTTGAATCCCGCGCTTTCCATATCGCTGTCGAAACCATCAAGCATTAAATTGGCCATCAGCGGACTTAAGGGGGAGCCTTGCGGCAGGCCATTCACCCGCTCAATCAATTGCCCTTGAAAAACAACCGGCGCTTTTAGCCAGTCGATCACGCAGCGAACGATCGGGTTATTCCCGTATATGGCCCGCAGACGCTCTTTGAGCCGCTCGAGATTGACGCTGTCGAAAAAATTTTTGATATCCGATTCATAAACCCAACGGTAACCGGCTCGCCAGGCCGCTTGAATTTCATAGCTTGCGGTAATCCGGGAGCGGCCCGGACGAAAACCGTGGCTGTGCCGATACATTAACTGCTCCAGTGGAGGGCTGAGGATCTGAGCACAGGCGCGATGCAAAACCCGATCGTATATCGGTGGAACCGCCAAGGGGCGAAGGCCCCCGTCCTTTTTGGGAAGCAGCCGTCCTTTCAGTGTCGGAATGCTGTATTTGCCTTCCAATAATTTTTGCAAATCCTTTTTCAACCGTTCCATCGGTGCTTCCGGAATTAACTCGGCGTTTTCCATCAACTCGTCATCATGCCAGGCGACGCTGTCCGATTCCTCGAACAGCGCGTAATCGTCCCCAGCCATGACATGTCGCCAGGCCCGCGCGAGATTGTCTTCGCGCGCCGCTTCTGTAAGCATTGAACACGCTGCAAGCGGCCGGCGGTAGCTCACCGCGCCATCCCCTGTAACGATTTGGTATCGGCCCCAACCAAATGCCTTGCGCTGGCCGATCCCGGTATATTGGCCAATAATAATCAGTTTCCACCATGCGGGACTCAGCGAGGCGAATTTAAGCTGCAAATTTCCGGACATCCCTCCCATGGGTTGACTGGCTCCTTTGCTGTCTCGATACTCGGTATCCAACCAAATAACATGGGCTTTCGGAACGCGGGGAACGGAGTGAAGCGGATATCGATCCTGACACCGGGGGGAGAGCTAATTATTCAGATTGTCCCGATGCAACCCACACTCCTTTTTACTTTCGTCTTCCCACCACCAGCGGCCCTCACGTTCGGGCTGATTGGGCAGAATGGATCGGGTGCAGGGTTCGCAGCCGATACTTCCGTAACCCTTGGAATGCAACTCATTGAAGGGGACCTGATAGGCCTGGATATAATCCCAGACCTGCTGGGAATTCCAGTTCGCAAGCGGATTGAACTTGACGATTGTATGGTCCGGGGTCGAAAAGGTCGTATCGACCTGGACTTCGGGAAGAGTCTGGCGGGTTGCGCTGCTCTGGTCTCTGCGCTGACCGGTAATCCAGGCATCCAAAGTCGCGAGTTTACGCTTCAACGGATCGACTTTCCGGATCTTGCAGCAGGGTTCATGTCCTTCCGTGTAGAAGCTGAACAGACCTTTCTCGCGCACAAAGGCTTCCAAGCTTGAATGGTCCGGGTATTGAACAGTGAGTTGAATTCCATAATGCTCACGGACTTTCTCTAAAAAGCGATAGGTTTCGGGGTGCAGTCGTCCGGTGTCGAGCACGAAAACCTCGAGATCCATTTTGATTTTTAATGCCATGTCGACCAGCACGACATCTTCCGCGCCGCTGAAGGAAAGCGCGATGTTGTCGAACCGACCGAGCGCGGTCTTGAGAATAGCCCTGGGACTCTTGTCAACCAGATCAATAGCAAGCTTTGCGGCGAATTCGGCGACTTCGGTGAGTTCCATGATCGAGACGCGTCGTTATGGACTATTTTTGGCTGAAATAGCGATCCAGAAAGACATCGAAAGGCTCCGTTTGCTCGCGTTCGATTTTATTCTGCTCGTCGAGCGACTCGCGGCTGATTTTTTCGAACTGGAGGGTCTTTTTCGAAGCAAGAGTTTGCGATTTGAAGACCTGACAATACCGTTGTGAAATGCCCAGGGCGTAGTCGGCGAAGGATTCGCGGTGATCGCGCATTTCGTCCAGTATTCTCGCGGACGGCGTGAATTCCGGATCGTGAACTGCGCAAATCTGATTTTCAAGAGCTTTCGTATAGCGCTGGTCTTCCTCCTTCGCATCGAGTATGCCGCAGATACCCCGTACGGATTCACAGATTTCCAGCGCCCAATCCCGAAGTTTAACAGAACGATTCTCTCTTATAAGGGTAAGCGCCGGGTTTCTGCCCGCGGACGCGACGGCCAGAAAATTTTGGTTATTGGTGGCCGAGATTGTTTCATCCAGTCGCGGGCTTTCCAGCAGCAGGCAGGTCAAAAGCAAGGCTTCCATGAAAAACAGCCGTTCCTCCGAGACCCCGATGTCGCTGGACAATTCAATATCCAAAGACCGTACCTCGACATAACGGACTCCGCGTCGTTTAAGTGCGAGGGTCGGTTTCTCACCCGAATAGGTGATTTGTTTGGGGCGGGCGCTGCTGTAATATTCGTTTTCGATTTGCAAAATACTGTCATTCAACTGCCGGTACTCACCGTTCACTCGAACGCCGATTTTCCGGTAATCCGGAAACGGAGTTTCAATGGCCCGGGTCAGGCTCTCGATATAATCCTGTAAACTGTTGTATGAGATATTCAGTTGAGATTGGTTGTCGTTTTTATATCCGATATCGCTCATGCGCAGCGATGTGGCATAGGGTTTGAAAAAGGTATGCGGATCGAATTCGTCGAATTCGTGATCAAAGGCCTTGCGATCGCTCAGAAAAGATTTACAGATCGCGGGGGAGGCTCCGAACAGATAGAGAATGATCCAGCCCCAGCGCTGCAAATTCCGGATCATTGCAAAATAGGCATCGGCGATGAAGTCCTGCCGCGCAGCCTTGCTTTTCTCGAGATCCTGAAAGACGGGCCAGAAAAAGTCCGGAACCGAATAGTTGAAGTGAACGCCTGCGATGGCTTGCATGGAACGCCCGTAGCGGTAATCCAGCCCCCTGCGGTAGATGTGTTTCATCAACCCGATATTGGACCTTCCGTAGGTCGCGATCGGAATACTCGCGTCACCGCTGATCGCGCAAGGCATGCTGCTCGCCAACAACAGTTCGTCGGCCAGATTGTCGTATACAAACTGGTGGATGTCCCGCAAAAAGGACAGGGTTTCCCGTGTATCATCAAAAGGCGGGGTGATGAACTCGAGCAAGGCTTCCGAATAATCGGTCGTAATATACGGATGGGTCAGGGCCGAGCCCAAAACACGGGGATGCGGGCTTTGGGAAATCTTTCCGTCCGCGGTGATCCTCAGGCATTCTTTCTCAACACCTTTCAAGCCACTCGCGATCAGATGCTCGTGATTACTGTTGATCAGACGGTCGAGGCGGGTATTGTGAAGCGGCATCAATGGTAGATCCCAAGTAGAAAGTAAGGTTCAAAAGTCTATCCATTGTAGGAGCGAATAAGGGGCGAGTGCCATCATCGTATTTTTCAAACTCGATGCAGGCCTAAATATTGAAGCCGTTTTGCTGGCTTTGAAAACGGATTCCCATTAAGATGCGGAATCCGAGACCAAATTCATGGCGCAGCGCACCCCGGCATGCGGGCTAAAGCCGTGCGTTGGCATGGTATTTTCGGGGAAATCGCTGCTCTGGTCTCTTTGGTATATGGACGGTTTTCAACGTCAGCACGTTCTGCGGTCAGTCGTCCGATAACTCCAATCGTCGTTCAATACGGTCGACGCGCTGCTTCAGGTCATTCACTTGTTCACGGAATTCGATCTCCGAGATTAATTGGCCGCTAAGTTTTCCGTTGAGCGCGGTGAATTGTAAATTCATGCTCGAATCGACCTGTTCAATTCTATGTTTGACGCTGGCAAGGTCATTCTGAATTTTGCACAAAATCTCGATCACTAGGTCTTCGCTCATTGCATCAATCACATTTAACATTTTAACGGCACTATTATAGTGCTTCTATGGTGCTTCGACACACCGGTCGTCTTCTTGAGATCGTTTTCGCCCGGAATGCAGATGATCTGGGTCAATACGGCTTGGTGACTGGCGGTAGATGCAGTCACTTCCTTTCATCCAGTCCCGAACGAAATTCACGCGGTTTGCGGGGATACCGGGCGCTGTGCAATACCCCGCTGCAAGAACACCCGGCCTTCCGCTATTCATCGGCGATCGATTGATCAATTCGAAACAGCAGTTGAGAAAATCTGGTACCGGAAAGAAAACAATGGCACACTGGATTCGTTTCTGCTTTGTTTAGACCAACATCAGGAGACAGCCCCTTTCGATAATTTTCAGGTTATTTGAGGGGGCTTTTAAGCGTCCATCAAATAATGCAATCAAAATTATGGGAAAGCCCATCCATTATTTTGGACGTGCTCACCCCTGGTGCTCGCTGGGGATTGCCTGATTACCCGGTTCTCGTCTCGCGGGGACGTCTGAACACGGATTCCAAGGTTTATCGGATCGCTAAAAGATAAGATCGGAGTCGAAAAGTGCATTCAATCTGTGTTTTTTGCGGTTCTTACGTCGGTTCGCGGGTGCAATATTCCCAAGTCACCCGTAGGC
>JBOICY010000024.1:0-9843 GCA_050740335.1 Methylococcales bacterium
CAAGCACCAGGAATACAGCACTTTTCTTGAGGAACGTTGCTTTATGCATTTTTGCTTCCCTAAGATATTCTGCCCAATTTTATTTGACACTTCTACCAGGATTATGATATCAGTCCTCGATCCGTCCGGAGAAGACTGTAATCAGTTAGGACTCTCCTATGTCCTAACCTCCGCCCTTCCGGGTCATCATCCCCTTCGATGGATTGTAGCCCAGGATCGCGAGCGACAAGAATCCGCCCAGCGCGATCGATGTATAGATCAGTGCATACGGGTTGAACTGCCCGTACAGCGCGAAACGGATCAACTCGACCGCCTGCGAGAAAGGGTTGTATTCCGCGATCCGATACAAAACTTGACTCGATTCTCGGATCTTCCAGAGCGGATAAAGCGCGGTCGACATGAAAAACATCGGGAAAATCACGAAGTTCATGACCCCGGCAAAATTCTCGAGCTGTTTGATAAACGATGACAACAGCATCCCCAAAGATCCCAGCATCAGTCCCGAGATCACCAGAGCGGGCACGAGCCACATATAGCCTTCCAGGGGCCCCTTGACCTCGTAAAACCAGGCAATCAACAAAAAAGTATAAGCCTGCAAAACCGATACCGAGGTACCGGCAAGCAATTTACTGGTTAACAGAAACCAACGCGGCAGGGGGCTGATTAACAGAGTTTTCATGCTGCCCATTTCGCGGTCGTAGACCATCGACAGGGAACTTTGCATGCCGTTGAACAACTGGATCATGCCGATCAGACCCGGCGTAATGTAGACCTCGTATAAAATATAGGTTTCATAAGGAGGGATAATCGCGATCCCCAAAGTCGAGCGGAATCCCGCGGCGAACACGAACAACCAGATCAGCGGGCGAACCAGCGCCGCGACGAAACGCTCCCGCTGGCGCAAAAACCGGAGCAATTCGCGTTCGGTAATCCCCCGAAGCGCTCGAAAATAATGCAGTGCTTTCATCTCAATGGCTCTATCCGGCTGGTCAGATTTCTGAACGCGGTTTCGAGATCTTGCGCGCCCGCGGTATGCAGGACCTGATCCATGTCACCCTGCGCGACCAGCCGCCCCTGGTGAATCACCACAATCCGGTCGCTTCGATCCACCTCGTCGATCAGATGGGTTGCCCAGAGCACCGCGATACCTTGCTCGGCGCACAATTCATGCATGTAGCGCACGATCCCCTCGCGGCTCGGGATATCCAGTCCCACGGTGGGTTCATCCAGCAACAAAATCGCCGGTTCGTGCAGCAAAGCCCTGGCGATCTCGACTCTGCGCCGATGCCCCCCGTTCAGATGCCGGATCTTTTCACTGCGGCGCTCGAACATCGCCTGCCGTTCCAGTTCATCCTGGATTCTTTGCAGCGCGATTTTCCTTCCCATGCCATGCAAGGACGCATGATATTTGAGATTCTGCAACACGCTGAGATCGAGATCCAGGGTCGGCTGCTGGAACACGACACCGAGCCGGGCGAGTGCCGATGTCGTCTTTTTCTTCACATCGAATCCCGCGATTCGGATATTCCCCCGGGCACTATCATATAATCGCGTGATCAGCGAGAACAAAGTGGTCTTCCCCGCGCCGTTCGGGCCGAGCAACATCATGCATTGGCCGGCCCGTATCTGGAACTCGATCCGATCCAAAACCGGTTTTCGGCCGAACTCGTAGCTAAGACCATGAACCTCCAAGGCAATTTCCGGCGTCATGGCCTGGCGACCAGCCCCCAGGGATAGCGGCCTACGTACAGAGATTTAACGACCTCGAGATCTTCGAGGTCGATCATCGAGATATCGTTGCTGACGCCGTTGGTGGTATAGAGCCACTTTTGATCGCTCGAAAAAGCCAGATTCCAGACCCGTTGACCGACCAGCAGATATTTTTTGACGTCCAGAGTCGTGGCGTCCACGACCGCGACGCGATTCGCGGGGCCGAGCGCCACGTATCCGTATTTTCGGCTTTTATCAATCGCCACACCGACCGGTTGAATCGTGCCGGAAGTGACCCCCGGAACTTCGAATTTGATTTTTTTCAGAAACTGCTTCGATTCAACGTCGATCACCAACAGGGAACCTCCGATTTCCGAAGTCACCCAGAGCTGGCGAGAGTCCGCGGTAAACGCGGCCGCTCTGGGCCGGGGATCGACCAATGTGTTATCGACCACTTCCTGCGATACCGGGTCGATCCAGTGAACCATATTGGTCGTTTCAGATGTGCTGACAATCCACTTGCCATCCGGACTCGCGGCAATCCCTTCCGGTTCGACACCGACCGGAATTTGCTTGATCGCCGCGCCGGACGCGATATCGATCACCGTAACCAGATTATCATCCTCGTTGGAAACATAGAGCTTGTCTCCTGGAATTCCGAGAACAAAGGTTTCCGGATCGTCACCCGAGGGCAGTCTGGCTGTTACGCTGAAATCGCCGGCATCGATTTTCAGGATCGTGTCATCATCGCTCACGGCAACGAAAAGATTACGGCCATCCGGACTCAATGCAATTCCGCGCGGACGCTGCCCCACTTCGAGCGTTTTCACCAATCGCTGACTGGTGGCGTCGACGATCGCAATCGCATTGTCTTTTTCGAGCGTCACATACAGCGTATCCGAATGCGCGGGGGTCATAGTCATTCCAACAAGGAACGACAGACTCATCGACAGCTTTGTCACGTCCCATCTCCTCCCTCAAAAAGGGTTCATAATAGCAAAAATCGGAGCCCCGTAGAGTCACCGCACCCGCCGCCTCCGGATGCCGCTGATGCGACCGTGACGGAGGCATCAACTCACCTGGTCGATCCAATCTTGCAGATCATCGGTGTCCGCATTCGACCTCGACTTCGTCGTAACCCAGCGAATCGAGTTCGTCTTTGGGATGAAGAAAACCCTCCAGAGGCGCCACGCCAACCAACGACCTGGGTCCGGCGAGCAGAATCGGTTGTCTGAGTTGACCGTTCCAGGACCGAAACGACAACTTTCTGCCCTTGAATCCGGCCACCGAAAAATCGGGACTTCGAATAAAAGCCCTTAAACTCTCCGGATCAGACATTCCGGTACGGGTCGCGGCCTCTCCGATCACCCGCACCGCGAGCCAGGCCGCATAATCCTGTTCGCTCATCCAACGACCCGCGCTTTCCTTGAAGCGATTCTGCAACTGTACGGCCCCCCACTGTTCGTGGCTGCGGTCCCAGGCCGTCGCGACCAAACCCTGGGTACCGATGACCGGCCGCGGCAGCCAGGTTCGATAGGCCAGATATTCACCGAACAGACCCTCTTCGTCCGCCACGACTAGAACGTCGTAATCGCTGGCCTGCGTCAAAACGGGAACCTCGGACTCCGCGGTACGCCGCGCGTCATGGGCCGATTGCCAGCTCCGCTCCTCGACGATCGTCATCCCGTAACGTTTCGCGGCGCGTCGAACAGCCTCGGCATACAAGCCGTCCTCGGGACTCGGGCCGACGACCAAAAACCACTTCCGCCAACGCTTTTTCAACATATATTGTGCGAGCGCATCGGTGCGCATCGCGCGGCTCGGACGGATATGCAGGATTCCCGGATGGCAAAGATTGATACGCAGCGCATCATCCGAGGTCGAGATATCCAGAATCAGACTCGTCGCGGATTCAGGAAGCGCGGCGAACTTCCGGATCACCACGGCCGGCAATCTTGTGACGAACAGACTCCGCCCCTGCTTGACCTCATTCTGATACGCGGCCACGGCCGAGTCGGGATCCGCGACTTCGACAACATTGAGTAAAAAATTCTGACCGGTAAAGCGGCCGGTCGTGTTGTTGTCGCGAGCGCCGAGTTCAGCCCCTGGAACACCCTCGTCGCGAATTATTGGGTCGAGACTGGACAGCGCAGCCGGTATTTTGGTCTCTAATGCCAGGAACACGATTTCCAGTTGCGCGGACGATCCGGCAAGACTCGGATGGATGCCTGAAAGGAACCCGATCAGAAGCTGCAAACCAAACGCTGCATTGCTGAGTGAACCGCAGGCGCGCAATTTGAACATTGTATAATTACACCTCGATCAAACCGTGACCGACTCGCAACACACGAATCGATTTCATTCAATAGGAGCGCAGATTGTACTAAAGGTTCGGCTTATTTTGAATGACGTTAAATTCTGAATCCAGCGGGTTCGAAGGCCCTGTTAACCCCGTTCTTGCGCCATATTCGAACTGGCCTGAATTGATAACTAACTGTAAATTATTACAATTTTATGACTATCAAAAAAACTCCAAAATTCTGCCAAAAAAAGGTTGGATATCCAGATAATTTCCTTTACAATCTCGCGCAGGTTAAGGAAAGAGCACGATCGTAGAATCGTCCAAGAGGAGGAAGCCCCAAGGGGCAGATAATAAAAACTAAAGCATAATAATAATACCACTGTTGAGATGTTATGGATCGCAACTCGTCGAAGAGTCGGTTAGTAACGAATCGGAATAAAAATAATAAGAAAATAATTGCCCGCTGATTAAGCGGGCATTTTGTTTCAGGTGGGCAGGCGACCGCTGGCCAATTTCGAATCGCTGCCCGAGGTTGACACGGGTGGCGGCTACACTTCGCACCCGAGCGCGGAACCGTGCAGGCGAATCAATAATTCCGCCGCGTCGCGGGTGATCCCGTATTGCCCGATCAACACCTGCACATCGGCGCCCTTACGCGCCGCCGCGATGGCGGCGTGGAAGGACTGCCCAGCCGGGTCCTGGCGACCAAGGTCGTGCATCCGTTCCGCAAGTTTCTGCAATTGCTGGCCTTGATCCGAGATTCGGTTGTCTTGACAAACTCCGGCCTGACAAAGCCCCGCGATATCGTTTCCAAATGCACTGATAGCAACTTGCACGAATCTCATTTCACTGCGCAGCCGGGTCGACACGCGCCACAAATGGATTACCAGGAGCCCGAGTACCACAGTCACACCGAGGCTAACGATCGGTAATGCAGTGACAAGTATTCCATTCATAACACGACATCTTTAAATCGATTGGATCGCACGGCGGGCAATCCGAGCTACAAACAATCCATCTCGGCAAGTTCCTCGATATCCAGAAATTTGTTCAAGTCGACCAGGATCAGTAATTTTCCGTTCCGACTGCTCACACCCTGGATATATTTTGCACTTTCATCATTGCCGACATTCGGCGCCGGCTCGATATCCGAAGATTTCAACTCCACGACTTCCGCCACGCTATCGACCAGAATACCGATGATTTGATTACCCACTTCGGTCACCACGATGCGTGAAGCATCATCAAGCTCTCTGGGGGGCAATCCGAATCGATGGCGCGAATCGACCACTGTGACCACGTTGCCTCGCAGATTAATGATTCCAACGACATAGTCGGCGGATCCCGGAACCGGTGCGATGTCCGGAATTCTCAGCACCTCCTGCACCTGCATGACCATAATGCCATAAGTTTCGTCACCCAGACAGAAGGTAACCCACTGGACAACCTTTTCATTCACTTTCCCATCAATCTCGCTCATGTCAACTAACCTGCATAACCGGGTCATTTAAACCTTTAGAAATATTTCGACTGAAACAAAGCCGTCCTTTCCGAAAACTGGAATCCCCTTCGTACCCGACATTCCCGAATCCGTTAGGACCACGATTCACACCCCTATAGTGTAGCCAAAGACCGTTAAAAGTTTATGGAATCCGGGAACTATTCAGGAAGGCTTGTCTGCCGGACGATGTGCCGGGATAATGTACCCCCTGCGTACCTCACACCTTTTATATGAAAGCGGTCGTACTCTCGGCCCCCGAAAATACCGGGCCACTCAAATACCTCGACATGCCAGACCCCGTGATTCAATCCGCGAGTCAGGTGCTGGTCCGGTTGAAAGCCGCGGGAATCAATCCGATCGATATCAAGATCCGCAATAACCCTGGAATTTTTCCGCTCGCTCAGCCCTTCATACCAGGGTTTGACGGAGCCGGCGTTATCGAAGCGACCGGTCTCGCGGTAACCGGCTTCGCAATTGGCGACGAAGTGTACTTTTGCAAATGCGCATTTCACGGAGAACAAGGGACCTATGCCGAATATGCAGTGGTCGATCAGGCCTTGCTCGCGCTCAAACCCAAATCGCTCAATTTCGAGCACTCGACCGCGATCCCGTTGGTCTTGATCACCGCCTGGGAGGCCCTGTTTGACCGCATTTCGCTGAAATCCGGTCAATCCGTGTTAATCCAGGCCGGCGCGGGCGGAGTCGGGCAGTTAGCGATTCAGCTTGCCAGGATGGCCGGGGCTGAGGTTTACACGACGGTCAGCTCTCCCGAAAAAGCGGAACTGGTTCGTTCACTCGGCGCCGACCATGTGATCCTGTATCGGGAACAGGAGGTCATCCCGTCGATCCTCGAAAAAACCGCAGGACGAGGGGTCGATGTGAGCTTGGATACGCTCGGAGGCCCGATATTCGAGCAATGCATCGAGTGCACGAGGCATTACGGCGATCTCGTCTCGATATTGCAGCCCGGACCGGATGTGAACTGGACCACCGCACGCCTTCGGAATCTCCGAATCAGCCTCGAGATGATGTTGAGTCCTTCACTCAGCAAGCTGTCCGATAGCCTGAAGCATCAGGGAGACATTTTACGACAATGCGCTGGACGCTTCGATACCGGTGAACTGCGAATCAAGGTCGCGCATACCTTCCCGCTGCAGGAGGCCTATAGCGCACAACGGACTCTCGAGAAGGAATCCCCTGTGGGGAAGATCGCGTTGCGGATCGACTAGCGTGGTTCCGAGCGGGCCCCGGCGTACGCCTAAACGCGGTTCCGCGCGTCCAGCACGGCCCTAAACGTTTTTTCGATCCCACGCACGCTGCTTTCCCACGAAAAATTCTCGGCGTACTCTCTGGTCATCTCCCGGCTCGGTGGATTCAGCATGAGCTTGCGGACTCCGGCTGCAATCGATTGCGCGGTTCGTTCGTCAATCAAAATTCCGGCTTCTGGACTCGTCACCACTTCCGGCGTTCCCCAAATGCGAGTAGCCACCACCGGCGTACCGCAGGCCATCGATTCCAATAACACATTGGCCCACCCCTCCCGGCTGGACGCGAGAACCAAGGCATCCACGGCACTGTAATATTCGCCCAATTGTGGGTGCGATAAAGCGCCCAAAAAAATTACTCGATTCGCCAGAACAATTTTTTCAACGAGATTTTTGAGATTCCGCAACTCTTCGCCGTCTCCAGCAATCAGCAGTTGAAAATCGGGAAGATCCTGCAAGGCTTCGATCACCAGATGGTGACCCTTCCGCTCAATCAGATGACCCACCGATAGCAGGCATGGTCGGTCTATCCCGAGTTTTTTGCGGATCGAGATCCGCTCCACCGGCTTGAAAAAATCGAGATCCACGCCATTTCTGAAGACATGAATTTTATCGGCTTCCGCCCCGAGACGGATCATTTCGTCCTTGAGCGCCCGGCAGACCGTGATACTCCGATCAGCCTTTTCGGCCGCCCATAAAATAATCTTGCGAGGCAGAAAGTAATCGGGTACCAAATTGATATCGGTACCTCTGGCCGTTATCACAAGCGGTTTATTCAGCCATTTTGCAAGCAAGACCGCTGCAACCCCGTCCGGATAATAATAATGAGCATCGATCAAATCGAAGTCATAACCTTCGGAAAACAGCTTGGAAATCGCCGGATAAGCGAACAAGGCCAATAAAAACGGCGCGATGGTCATTCCGATCTTGGGAATGACCGGGTAGCGCGGGTGATCGATCGGAATTCCGAAACGTTCTTCCTGCGCATCGATTCCGGCAAACTGCGCGTAACGGCCGAAGCGTTCGGAGTGGAACGGAAACCAGGGCACGGGCGCGATCACCCGGCATTCAAGCCCCCCCAGAGCCAGCAGTTTCCGGACTCGCTGCTCGACGAAAATGCCATGCCTTTTCTGAATGTTATTCGGATAGAGCGTCGTAAACGTGAGTATCCGAAGCCTTCTCATATCGGATAGGAAAGCCGTCGAAGCGGAAGCGAATTTCAGGCAATGCTCCTGGCCGCCCGGTCCTGAAAGCGAAATCCGCTGCCCGCGCTCAGACCGAGCTGCTGATCGGCCCGGCCTCGATTCACGGCGATTTCGACCAGACCGCTCGAGTTACAGTACCAGAACGCCTCGCCCGACTCGACCTCACAAAAAGTGTTAGCTTGGGCAATCGAACAATGTCCGTTCCACACCAGTATTTTGTCGTCGAGGTCCTTGGTGTAGCGCCACCCGGTCATCGCGTTGCCGTAATGGTCGATATAAATAATCGTGGCGATGTCGGCCGGCCAGGAATCCAAATCCGGCCCCGGATAACAATCGCTTTCGTCCGGATGGTTGCCCTTGGCCAACTGAGCCGCGATCGGCGCGAACAGATCCCGGCCGTGAAAGCTCGCGGACAGTTTCTCGGGTTTCCAGTGGATAATCCACCAATGAACCTTCTCGGCCTGTACCGCCACGGAATTCAACAGGCCATTGTCCGGGCCCACGAACCATTGATCATCCGCGTTGAGCACGACCGGCAGGCGCTCACCTCCGACACCCGGGTCCACCACGCATAGAAACACGCTTCCGGCAGGAAAATCGGCACTGGTCGCGGCGAGTAAATAACTGCTCAGGCGCGGGTCGCCGGCCGGCGCGTTATTCACGAGTTGCACCACGCGAATGTCTGCGGCTTCCGCGTAAAGTTTCGCTTCAACCTGTCCCAGGTAGGGGCCTTCGCTTCCGAAATCGGTAAATAAGACAATCATGGTGCGATTCTTCTGAATTGACCCGGCAGATCTAAAACGTGCGATTCATCGGTCGGCGCGTTCCGGCTTTGTTCGAGGCTCATAAAATCGAACCAATTCACATCCGCAAGCTGCGAGGGAGCAATATTCTGCAGTCCCCTGAATATGCTTTCGACGCGGCCGGGATGCTGTTTGTCCCAGATCTTCAGCATTTGCTTGATCGCCTGGCGCTGGAGATTTTGCTGGGACCCGCACAGATTGCACGGAATGATTGGAAAACCCCGCAATGCCGCGTAGGCGCCGATATCTTTCTCCCGACAATAAGCGAGCGGCCGGATCAGAATATGGTTGTGGTCGTCACTGAGCAGTTTCGGTGGCATCGCTTTCAGGGTTCCACCATGAAAAAGGTTCAAAAAGAAGGTCTCGATGATATCGTCCCGGTGATGTCCGAGAGCCAGCTTGGTGATTCCGTGCTGTTTCGCAAAATTGTACAGGGCGCCGCGGCGCAGCCTCGAACATAATCCACAGGTCGTCTTGCCTTCCGGAATGACTCGTTTGACGACGCTGTAGGTATCCTGCTCGATGATATGGTAGGGGATGTTCCGGCTTTCCAAATATCCGGGCAGCACATGCTCGGGAAAGCCGGGTTGTTTCTGATCGAGATTCACCGCGATCAACTCGAAGTCCACTGGAGCATTGCATTGCAGGCTGATCAGGATATCCAGCAGGGTGAACGAATCCTTGCCTCCGGACAAGGCGACCATCACGCGGTCACCGGATTCGATCATGGCATAATCAACGATCGCCTTTCCGACTTCTCGGCGAAGGCGTTTCTTAAGTTTGTTGAGTCTGATCTTTGAGCGGGGATCCAGATCTCGCGGGCAAACCGGACCAGTCTGATCTATCAACGGCGCCATTTTAACTTTCCGCCAGGGAAATCGTCCCGCTTGAAACCCATTGCCGATTCGACCGAATCCGAATCTCCCTCACAACAGCCTGTCGCCTCGCGGTCACTTTGTTCAAGAACCAGGCATTTAATCATGATAGCGTTGAAAAACCAGTGTCGCGTTGGTGCCGCCAAAACCGAAACTATTGGACATGATGGTATTCAATTCGA
>JBOICY010000025.1:0-3436 GCA_050740335.1 Methylococcales bacterium
CCATGTAGACCGCGGCGTTGGCCTGGGAGCCGGAATGCGGCTGAACATTCGAGTAATCGGCGCCGAACAGAGCATTCAGGCGGTCGATCGCGAGTTGCTCGGCGACATCGACGTATTCACATCCGCCATAGTAGCGCTTCGCCGGGTAACCTTCGGCGTATTTATTGGTCAATACCGAGCCTTGGGCTTCGAGCACGCGCGGGCTGGTGTAGTTTTCCGATGCGATCAGCTCGATGTGTTCTTCCTGGCGGCGGCGCTCGTCCTCCATGGCTTTAAACAACTCATCATCAAAGCCGGCGATTGTCTGAGATAATTTGAACATAATTTTCCTCCTGCTTGGAACGATCCCGCCTTTTATTCCGGTGGGGCTGAGTGAATGAAAAGATGCCAAGAGTTAAAAAAAGCGGGCGATGGTAACCCCGGTCAATTGAAATAGGAAAGAGTTTACCATGGTATGGTCCCTCGTTTCATGTCCGCGCAGCTTCGGGCCGGCCGATGTTTGTATTATTCGGTAAATCGGAGTTAGTATTTCCGGATTAGGGTAGAGACGGTCCGGGTTTCCCGGTACCGCAACGATCGAAGGGTCTGGCTGCCCCCGATTTTCAAACCACAACAAGGTACGATACGATGACTACACCCGCACATATCGCAGTAACCGGCGCGGCCGGGCAGATTGGATATTCATTGTTGTTCCGGCTCGCGGCCGGAGAATTGCTCGGAAAGGACCAGCCCATTGTACTGCATCTATTGGAAATCACCCCGGCGATGGGGACTCTGGAAGGCGTGATCATGGAACTGAACGATTGCGCTTTTCCATTATTGCACGGGATCGTCGCTTCGGACGATGCAAAAGTCGCGTTCGCCGATATCGATTATGCGTTTCTGGTTGGCGCCCGCCCGCGTGGTCCCGGAATGGAACGCAAGGATCTGCTCGAAGCGAACGGCGCGATTTTTACCGTGCAGGGGAAGGCCCTGAACGAGGTCTCGAAAAGAACCGTGAAAATTCTGGTCACGGGCAACCCCGCGAATACCAACGCATTGATTGCTCTGAACAATGCGCCCGACCTGAACCCGTCCAACTTCAGCGCGCTGACCCGGCTCGACCACAACCGCGCGGTCAGCCAGTTGGCCGAGAAATGCAATGTACTCGCAAACGACATAAAACGTGTCACGGTCTGGGGGAATCATTCTTCCACGCAATATCCCGATCCGCATCATGCCGAGGTTAAAGGAAAAAATGCGATGTCGCTGGTCGACCAAAACTGGTTCACCGGCGAATTCATACCGGTCGTCCAGCAGCGCGGGGCGGCGATCATCAAAGCTCGCGGGGTGTCCAGCGCGGCCTCCGCGGCCAACGCCTCAATCGACCACATGCGCGACTGGATCTTCGGGACTGCCGAAGGGGACTGGACCAGCATGGCGGTACCGAGCGACGGAAGCTACGGAATCGAGGAGGGCGTGATCTATTCCTATCCGGTGACGGTTCGAAACGGAGCCTATAGCATCGTACAGGGCCTGGAAATCAATGATTTCAGCCGGAAAAGAATGGACTTATCCGATCAGGAATTGCGCGAGGAGAGGACCGCCGTCCTGCACCTTCTCTAAGGTTTTCCGGGACCCTTTAACGACCGAGCCCTGCCCGACGGTTGCGCAGGCAGGTTTGTCGGCGGTTGGGCCGCGCGCGCAGGCGGATCAGGCGATCCGATCGCGCGGTGCTTGGCCGTTGAAGAAAGCCTCGATATTTTCCAGCACCCGATTGCCCATCGCGATGCGGGTTTCCAGCGAGGCGCTGCCGAGATGCGGGAGCAGCACCGCGTTTTCCAATTCGAGAAAAGCCGGATCCAGCTTGGGCTCGCCCTCGAACACGTCGAGACCGGCTCCGGCGATGGTGCCTTTTTTTAAGGCCTCGATCAGCGCCTGGTTGTCGACGACATCGCCACGCGCCGAATTGATCAGGCAGGCGGTGGGTTTCATCATCGCGAGCCGCTCCGCATTCAGCAGATGATAGGTTTCCTTGCCGCCCGGACAGTGCAGGGATACGAAATCGGCCTGTTTCAAGACCTCCTCGATGGTGCCGGCATTTTCGGCCTTCAATGCGTCGATCACCGGTTGCGGCGGAGGATAGGGATCGGTGAACACGATTTTCATATTGAAGCCGTGATGGGCCTTGCGGGCCATGGCCTGGGCGATCCGGCCCATGCCAATTAGTCCGAGGGTTTTGCCGGTGACCTTGCGGCCCATCATGTGGGTGGGCCGCCATCCAGTCCATTCGCCCTGGCGGACATGGCGATCGCCTTCCATGCCGCGGCGCGCGATCGCGAGCATCAGCAGCATCGCGATGTCGGCGGTACAGTCGGTCAGGACGTCCGGGGTGTTCGTGACCACCAGGCCGCGCGCCTTCGCGGCCTCGATGTCGATATGGTTGAAGCCGACGCCGAAATTGCCGAGGATTTTGCAGCGTAAGGGTTCTGTACTCAACACCTCGGCGTTGATCGGGTCGGTTACGGTCGGGAGCACCGCATCGGCGGAACGCAGGGCGTGTTTCAGTTCCGCGGCCGACATAGGATGGTCGTCTTCGTTGAATCGCACGTCGTAGAGTTCCTTCAAACGCTTTTCGACGACTTCGGGCCAGCGCCGGGTCACGATTACTTTTGGCTTATCCACGCTTGATTTCTCCTGTTCGATATTGAATTGAGTCGTTTATTGTTCGTGTTTGATTTGATTGCCGCGCGGAAGAACGTTGGCGGTAAACGAATTGATTTATCGTTTCTGTCTGCCGGTCTGCCGGAATATTCAGGTTACGCGACAATTCCCGAATGACCATAGCCGCAAGGGTCAGTCAGGATGCAGAAAAACAGATAATACTGCCATAGAGCGGATGAGATTTCAAGCAATGCTCTCGCCTATTAGTAAGTATTTATTGACACTGAAATACAGTATATGTTATAAAGCAGCCACTCGAAATTCGGCGCCTTAGAATCCACATCTCGTTTCGCGCACAGAAAAGCAGGGATGAAGGGCTATAAAACGGATTTTGACGTACAAACACTTCATACGATGATTGACTACGCAGGAGCGGAAATTCTAAAGGCAGAATAGGGTAAGTCATCGAACTCACTTTCGCCGTGCTGATCTGTAAGTCATCTGTTAGCCGGTTCACACCCATCCTGATCGCGAACATGAGACCGCGTTCCCGACTGTGGGCCCATTGAAAACAAGAGAACACCCGATTCATCTGGGGAAGGCAATTTCCGGCCCCTCATGCAGGAATCATGAATCCTATGGATTAACGATCCAAAACGTTCATTAATTGAGCTTCTTGCAAAACCCACCAGAAAAATAAGGCCCGGTCTATGTCAATTGGCCTGAAAGGCCGATTTTTGAAAAATCCGAGCTATTTTCCTTTAAAAACGTTGGTTTTGTCAGAATTTGGGTA
>JBOICY010000026.1:0-4036 GCA_050740335.1 Methylococcales bacterium
TGGTCTCAAAATCACAGGAAATGGTCGATCTTGCCCTGCCTGGCGCTCTTCGCCAGATTTCGTGTCAACGGCTCCGTTTACGATATCCTCAGCATAACTACATGACCATTATCATTACCTACGCAATCCCCTCTAAACAGTTACTAGCAACAACCGAGACCTCGGTATAATCAGGACTCCGATGATGGCACGAAGTGATGACACTCACCTCTTTCAGCAAACTCCCTTTTTGTGGTAAACATGCCGTATGGCAACCGTAAACCCTCTCATTCTGTCCAAATTCCGCGCCGCGCTCGATGAGATGTACGGCAACCGGATCGAGCGCGTAGTGCTGTTCGGTTCACAAGCGCGAGGGGACGCACGTCCAGACTCAGACTATGATGTGGCGGTTTTTCTGAAAGACCTTGACGACCGATGGGCGGAATTGGACAAGCTGGCGAATCTTCGCGTCAGCTTCCTTGATGAAACGGACGCTTTCTTCGATGCCAAACCCTATCCGGCGGCGACTTACCGTGAACGTTCGCCGCTTATGCATGAAATCCGGCGAGAAGGGATCGACCTGTGACGCCGGAAGCAAGCCGGTTTCTTCGGAAGGCTCGGAAGCATCTTAAGAGCGGCGGAACTATGCTGGGCGTCCACCTCAACGAGGATGCCGGACGCGCCGCCTATCTCGCCCTATTCCACGCCGCGCAAGCTTTCATCTTTGAAAGCGTCGGCAAGATGTTCAAGAGCCATAAAGGCGTACAGACTGAATTTCTCCGCCTGACCAAGAATGATCCGCGTTTCAAGCCCGAGCTGCGGATTTTTCTGTCCCAAGCTTACAACCTCAAGGCCATTGCCGATTACGAAGAAGGCCCCGGTTCCGAAGTTTCGGCGGAACGCGCGGCGGCGGTTGAAAGCGCCGGCCGCTTCGTGGACTGCGTCGCAGAATTAATTGGTGAAGGCTCTTAACCCGCGCTGGTGAAAGAATCGCCAAAGTATAATATCCTCGCACAATAAATTGGAAAAGGTTGGTGCATTGACTCTCTATCCGAAATCCCCTATATCTCTCCTCGGCTTCCAGTATGGCAACTCACTCCATCGCATTAACGGAATTTCATGAACAGCCTATCCACCTGTTCCATGAGGTTGGGACGGTCCTGCGGGATAAGGACGGTAACGACTGGACGCGCACCGCTTACGGGCGTTGGTGCCTCTTGTCAGACGATCTAGACCAGCACGAGCATAGCGCCCAATGCGGGTGCCCGTGGACCCGAATTGTTGTGCGGTCTCCGTTCCTCCTCTTTTTCCTCCCCAATCAGGCGTTCACTTCTGGATCGGAGTGGGAGCCTGTTGTTTCGGAGGACGTCCTGGTCGGCGACGAAATCGAGGCCGCGCTCAAATGGGATACCGGCAGCGTAAGGTTCACGGGGACCGTTACCGGTGTCGATCACGCGTTGACTGCCGCCACTTCTCGGCCGTACTTCACTCTGGAAGGACGCGACCTGTGCCCGTTCTACTACGGGGGACTGGACATCCGGCGCCGCAAGCGGCCCATGCCGGAGCCAGGCCCAGGCCCTGGAGCCGTGGTCGAAGTCGCCGGGTATCGGATCGGTCGCGGAGATCATGGCGGGCCGGACCCCTTGGCGTGTTCTGACGGGGAGCCTCATTGAAAGCCAGGTCTCGGTCTCCTGGGCCGACGTTCTGGCTCGCGCCGATTCTGGCCTACGAGCCGGAATAGCCCTCTTTGAACCCCGAATTCAAGCGACCAGAAGAGAGTAGATCCCAACCATGAACAGCCAGCCATTTAGAACTGAAAAAGACAGCATGGGCGAGTTGCAGGTTCCCGCGGATGCCCTGTACGCGGCCCAGACACAGCGGGCGGTTCAGAATTTTCCGATCAGTGGACTCCCTCTGCCCAAAGCCTTCATCCAGGCTGTCGCGACGATCAAAAAAGTAGCGGCGCAGGTCAATCTGGACCTCGGTGTGCTGGATCGCGCAATCGGTGATTCCATCATCCAGGCGGCCCAGCAGATTATCGACGGCCGGCACCTGGAACACTTCCCGATCGACGTGTTCCAAACCGGTTCGGGCACCAGCACCAATATGAATGCCAACGAGGTGATCGCGACACTGGCCAACGGAGCGGATAGTGCCGGCGTGAACGCGAATGATCATGTCAATATGGGGCAGAGCAGTAACGATGTAATCCCGACCGCGATCCATATCAGTTCGGCGCTGGAGGTCAATCGGCGTTTGTTGCCGGGCCTGAAGCACCTGGCCGAAACCATAGAGGCCAAAGCATTGAGCCTGAAACACCTAACCAAAACCGGACGAACACATTTGATGGACGCGATGCCGGTTCGCTTCGATCAGGAACTCGGCGGATGGGCATTACAGATTCGCAACGGCCTCGATCGGATCAACGCGGCGATGCCTCGGGTTTATCGTCTCGCACAGGGCGGAACCGCGGTGGGTACCGGAATTAATGCCCATCCCGAGTTTGCCTCACGATTTGCCGATAAAATGAGCACCGAGACGGGTCTAGCTTTCGTGCCGAATACTTCATTTTTCGAGAGTCTGAGCACCCAGGATGCCATTGTCGAGTTGTCGGGCCAACTGAAGGTGGTCGCGGTCAGCCTCATGAAAATCGCCAATGACTTGCGCTGGATGAACAGCGGTCCGCTCGCGGGGCTTGGTGAAATCGAACTCCCGCCGCTGCAACCCGGCAGCAGCATCATGCCGGGCAAGGTGAACCCGGTGATCGCCGAAGCCACCGCCATGGTTTCCGCCCAGGTGATCGGAAACGACACGACCATTACGATCGCCGGCCAGTCCGGAACTTTTCAACTGAACGTGATGCTTCCGGTAATCGCCTACAATATTCTTCAGTCCATCGAATTGCTCGCAAACACCTCGCGGGTTCTGGCCGACAAGTCCATAGCGGGTTTTGTGGTCCGCGAAGAGAATCTTCAGGGCGCGTTGTCCCGCAACCCGATTCTGGTCACCGCGTTGAATCCAATCATCGGCTACATGAAGGCCGCGGAAATCGCGAAGACCGCCTATAAACAGGGTCGCCCGGTGCTCGATGTCGCGGCCGAAATGACCGATCTGTCCCGCGATGAACTGGAAAAGCTGTTGAATCCGGCGAAGCTCACCGAAGGCGGAATTCAGGATTGATTGGACTTTGCTGGTGTAATTTACCGTGGAGCGTTATCCGACGTTTCGGGAATATCGCCCGGAAAGCGCGGAACGGCACGAGGTGGGTCGAAGTGCCCAGCCAGGATTTGCCGCAGACTGTCCGCAAGGACTATACCGGTACCTGGCGCCGGTTCGGGGAGCATTTCTTTGCCAGTGAATCGGCGGATGTCAGTGTTTTTTACCGAGCAGTTCGATTTTATAGCCGTCCGGATCTTCAACAAACGCGATCACTGTGGATCCGTGTTTCATCGGCCCAGGTTCCCGGACGACCTTGCCACCCCGGGCCCTGATTTTTTCCACCGCTTCGTAAACATCGTCCACTTCGATGGCCAGATGTCCGAACGCATTGCCAAGATCGTAGGAATCGGTGCCCCAGTTATAAGTCAACTCGATCACGGTATTTTCGCCTTCGTCGCCGTAGCCCATGAAGGCCAGCGTGAATTCACCGTCGGGGTAGTCCTGCTCCCTGAGCAGCTTCATGCCCAGCATGGTTGAATAAAACTGCTTGGATCTTTGTAGATCCCCGACACGAATCATGGTGTGTAAGATGCGCATGGCTAGAACCTCCTCAAATCAGTTGAATTGGACTGAATGCTACTATACCTGTCAGGATTTTCAATCCCTGTTCGATATTCGAATGCGCCAAGAGTGAATTGACCGCGTTCTGGAATTTATTGGTTCGTCGCGATGGGACTCATGAAGTCAAAAGCCGCGATCGTGTCGCTTGAAACGAAATGGCCCCGGGGACACAGGCCGGTACGATAGAATTGACCAATGCGCCTGATGCAAATAAAATATAAAAGCCATGCTGTGTTCCCCTGTAGCTCAGTCGGTAGAGCGGGTGACTGTTAATCAC
>JBOICY010000027.1:0-9225 GCA_050740335.1 Methylococcales bacterium
GGATCTGGTGCAGGATATGGAACGCATCCGCGAGAAGCTCGGGTTCGACCGCTGGCTGGTGTACGGCGGGTCCTGGGGAGCGACTCTGGGGTTGCTGTATGCTCAGTCTTATCTCGATCGGGTTTGCGGGCTGGTCTTGAGAGGGGTATTTCTGGCCCGTCGCGCCGATCTCGAATGGTTTCTGGTCAATGGCCTGAATCGAATTTATCCGGAACAGTGGCAGCGCCTTTGCCATTGCGTGCCGGAAAATGAAAGGAATGACCTGATTTCCGCATTTCAACGCCGGCTCAACGGGCGCGACGAACTCGCGAAACGCCGCGTCGCGCGTGAATGGGACGCTTGGGGGCGCCAGGTCTCCCTGGGCGCGGGCTTGCATTCTCCGGAGTCCGAAATCGCCGCCTCCGACCCGCTCACCCAGGTCCGGGTGGAAATCCATTACGCGGCGAACGCTTATTTTATCGCCGAAAACCAGGTGGTCGCGGACTGCAGAAAAATCAGGAATATCCCGGTGATACTGCTGCATGGCCGATACGACCTGGTTTGCCCGGTGGAGGCTGCCTTCACTTTGCATCACGCCCTGCCCGGTTCGATCCTGGAAGTACTGCCGAATTCCGGCCATGTTGCGAAGGGAGAGGAGATGATCGACGGGCTGGTCCGGGCCACCAATGCGATGCTGGATCGGGCCAGACGATGACCGAATCCAGACGGATTATTGTCGGCATGACCGGTGCGACCGGAGCCATTTATGGTTTGCGCCTGCTCCAGGTATTGGCAGATCTCGAGGGATGGACGACCCATCTGGTCGTTTCCTCCGCGGGCGCGCTGAATATTCAACACGAACTCAACATGAAACGCCGGGAAGTATATGCGCTGGCCGACCGGGTCCATGACGTGGACGATGTGGCGGCTTCGATCGCGAGCGGCGGATTGAAAAGCGAAGGCATGATCGTGGCGCCCTGTTCCATGAAGACGCTCGCCGCGATTGCCCACGGCTTTTCGGATAATTTGATTTCACGGGCCGCCGACGTCACTTTGAAAGAGAGGCGCAGACTTTTACTGCTTCCCCGGGAAACCCCGTTGAATCTGATTCACCTCAAGAACATGGTCGCGGTGACCGAAATGGGTGGGATCATTTTCCCGCCGCTGCCTGCTTTCTATGGAGGCAAGAAGACCCTGGACCAATTGATCGATGAAAGCGTCGGCCGGATCCTCGGTTTTTTCGGAATCGAAGTCCCCGGTCTATACCAGCCCTGGCCGGGTCTTCCGACCGAAACCAATGGCTCCCGCAAGGCGGATGGCGGTGCGGAAATTTGACCTTCGCCGCTGCCGGGTTTTAATATTGGCCTTCGCTTTCTTTAAAAGATAAACCTAAGCTTTGTTCCGCCTGACGCGAAAAACTACGCTGAAAGCCTCTGCTTTCCTGCTGATCACGGCGTTTCTGATTGCAGAGTACGCCCTGATCGAGCATGCGATCGAGCACCGTTTCGCGGAACCCGACGGCGTCTGTTTCGTCTGCGAAAAATCCGACAATTTTCAGCATGGGCTGATCACCTCAATCGCTCCGGTTCGGGTTCCGAAAGCAACCGGACACGAGGTCCATCTTCCAATCACGACCCGGGCGGTTTCCGTTCAGGGTCTTTTTTTCGCTAGAGCCCCTCCCGCTTCAAGCACCGTTTAATTCGTTCAAAACGGTCTTCCGGCGCTATAGCTGCCGGGAGCGAATATTCGTAGCTATGAATTCGGGAGAAGCCGATGGCGTTTCAATTCGTACATTTTAAACAGGCCGGGTACCTGGTTCTTTTTATTGGCTCGGCGACCGCAGGAGAAAATCCGGTTGAGTTGAATAAACTGGAAGGTTCCGCAGGTCCTTACCAATCCCGCCGTGACTTGGAGTTGGCTCAGTCGGTTACAGAATTGGAGCCGGTACTCGTTACGGCACCCTTGCGGGACGAGGTTTCGGAATCAACGGTACCGGTCAACGTATTAAAAGGTGAAGGGCTTCGCATGAAAATGGGTCACAGTATCGGCGAGACCCTGAAACAGGAATCAGGCATCACCAGCCAGTCATTCGGTCCGGGGGTGGGAACACCGGTTATTCGCGGACAAACAGGACCTCGGGTACGCGTGTTGGCGAACGGCATTGGCAGTAATGATGCCTCGGCAATCAGTCCGGATCACGCCACCAGCACCGAACCACTCTTAGCGGACCGAATTGAGGTATTGCGCGGGCCGGCGACCTTGCTTTACGGCAGCGGCGCCATCGGCGGTGTCGTCAATATCATCGATAACCGCATTCCCGAAAATAATCCCGAGCACCTGTTGGGTGGGGCGGTCGAACAGCGTTACGACAGTGCATCGAACGAAGAGTCCACCGCGCTGAAATTGGACGGTGGCCAGGGCCCGGTCGCTATGCATCTGGATGGTTTTTACAGGCAGCGCAACAATATCGCCATTGGCGGGGCGGCAATCGACGAGGCCGCCGCCCGAGCCGTCGACCCGACGCTGCCAGCCAGTTTGCAGAACTCTTTTGGCGTTTTGCTCAATTCCTCGGCACACGCCGTGGGCGGTTCAGCGGGGGCGTCCTGGATTGGCGATGCCGGTTTCGCCGGTGCGTCCATCAACCGGTTGAAAAACAATTATGGTATTCCGCCGGACGGTACTGGAAATGAGATCACGCGCATCGACCTCAGGCAAAACAAATACAATTTCAAGAGCGAATTGGAACACCCTTTCGCTTTCGCCGAATCCTTGCGAATGCGACTCGGATATACCGATTATCACCATACTGAAATCGCTAACGTCATCGCGGGTTCCTTTTTTACGAACAAAACCTATGAAGGCCGGGTTGAATTGACGCATCAGCCTATCGGGCCGCTGCGCGGGGTTGTAGGATTCCAGGCTATTTCCAGCGATTTTTCCGCGACTGACAAGTCGACAGGCGAGACCCTGGTGCCGCGTTCTCAGATTAATCATTTCGGCGTATTCGCCGTGGAAGCCTTTGATGTGGGAACGGTGGCCTATCAGTTCGGTGTGCGGGCGGAAGATGCCCGCATCGACCCTCGGGGTTTATCCGGCTTGAACTATATTCCTGTGAGTGCGTCGGGTTCGGGATCGTGGAAAATGAATGATCGGAACAGGTTCAATCTGGCCATTACCCGTTCCCAACGGGCTCCGCAAGTGCAGGAGCTGCTGACTAACGGTTTTCACGATGCCACCCGCAGCTTCGAAGTGGGGAACATCAACCTCACAAAGGAAACGTCCTATAACCTGGATTTGGGCTATCGCTTCAAATCGGATTGGCTGACAGCCGAGGTCGATCTCTTCTATAACTGGGTGGATAATTATATTTTTCAGCAGCGCAACGGTCAGTTCGTGACCGAAGACGGTGACCCCTGTCCACCGGATACCGCATGTTCTCCAGTGCTCGTTACTCGGCAATCCGCTGCCATATTCAAGGGCTTTGAAGGCAACCTGATCTTCCCGGTGATGGAAAATCACAGCGGGCGGGTCGATCTCACCCTGTTCGGAGATTACACCCGCGGCCAATTCGACAGTGGCGTCGATGTGCCTCGCATGCCGCCCTTGCGTTATGGTCTGCAATTGGATTATGCCAGGAAGAAGCTTTCAGCCTATCTGCGGGTGACGCGTGCCGAAGCTCAGAATCATCCCGGTGAATTCGATACTTCGACTTCTGGTTACGTGCTGTTGAACCTGGGGTTGAACTTCCAGGTAAAAGCCTATAAGGAAGTCCGTCTCATGCTTTTTGCCAAAGGCAGCAACCTGCTCAACCAGAATATTCGCAACTCGACGTCCTATTTACGCAATTTTGCGCCGGAACCGGGACGCGGAGCGGAAGCAGGGCTACGGTTCAGTTATTGAAATAGCGTTGTACGGCAGGTTGTCCCGCTGTCGGGCCGAGTGTTAACCCTCAGGCTTCAAGGCGACTCTTCCGGAAAACAAAGTTGGTCCGTCTACGCTTTTTGTGTTAGAAAGAAGTCTGAATGGAGTCATTCTGAGCGCGGAGGTCGCTTCAAATCTCCGAGAAACGGACAGGCCGCGTCCGCCGGCTTTTTCCGGGAATCAATTTGTTTTGTAACCGACGATCAATAGAGTATTGGATGTCCGAATCAAACCTTTATTTTGTTTCCGAAGCCGCGAAAACAAAGGCCCATCTGAGTGCCGCGCGGTATTTCGAAATGTATCGACAATCGCTCGAAAATTCCGATGAGTTCTGGGCGGAACAGGCCGAAAAATTTCTGACCTGGTTCAGACCCTGGCACACAGTCCAGAACTGTGACTTCCTTAGCGCGCAGATTCAGTGGTTCGCGGGAGCGAAGTTGAATGTTAGCTGCAATTGCCTAGATCGGCATCTGGAAACAAAAGGCGATCGGGTCGCGATCATATGGGAGGGCGATGACCCGGCGAGGGACCGAAAAATCACCTACCGCGAATTGCATGACCAAGTCTGCCGTTTTTCCAATGCTTTGAAATCGAGAGGAGTCGGCAAAGGCGACCGGGTGGCCATTTATATGCCGATGGTGCCGGAAGCCGTAGTCGCGATGCTGGCCTGCGCCCGTATCGGCGCAATCCATTCGGTGGTATTCGGAGGTTTTTCACCGGAGGCCTTGAAAGACCGGATTCTGGATTCGGACTGCCGGGTGGTCATTACCGCCGACGAGGGTCTCCGGGGTGGCAAAAAGGTTCCGCTGAAAGCCAATACCGACAAGGCCCTCGAGCAATGTCCGAATGTGCATAGCGTGGTTGTCGTGCGGGTGACCGGAGGCGAGGTCGCCTGGCACCGAGCGCGCGATCTGGATTACGCGGAAGCGCTTCGCCATGCATCCGGCGATTGCGAGCCGGAAGTCATGGATGCCGAAGATCCTCTGTTCATTCTGTATACCTCGGGATCGACCGGAAAGCCGAAGGGCGTATTGCACACGAGCGGCGGTTATCTGCTGTTCGCCGCGATGACTCATCATTATGTTTTCGATTACCACGAGGGGGAAGTGTTCTGGTGTACCGCCGATGTCGGCTGGGTGACCGGGCATTCCTATATCGTTTACGGACCGTTATGCAACGGGGCGATCAGTCTGATGTTCGAAGGGGTCCCCACCTATCCCGATGCGGGTCGTTTCTGGCAAGTGATCGATAAGCACCGGGTGAATATCTTTTACACCGCCCCGACCGCGATTCGTGGGCTGATGGCGCAGGGCGACCACTTCGTCAAACAGGCGAGCCGTGAATCGCTCCGGATTATAGGTTCGGTAGGCGAACCGATCAACCCCGAAGCCTGGGAATGGTATTTTAATGTCGTGGGCGAGAGACGCTGTCCGCGGGTCGATACCTGGTGGCAGACCGAGACCGGTGGAATTCTGATCAGCCCCTTGCCCGGGGTAACCGATCTGAAACCAGGCTCGGCGACACTGCCGTTTTTCGGTATCGAAGCCGCGCTCGTGGACGATCAGGGCCGGGAATTGGAGGGCGCAGTCGCGGGGAATCTTGTGCTGAAGCGCTCCTGGCCGGGCCAGATGCGGACCGTGTATGGCGATCATCGGCGTTTCCTGGAGACCTATTTCAAAATCTATCCGGGCCTGTATTTCAGCGGCGATGGCGCAAGGCGCGATGCCGACGGTTATTACTGGGTGACCGGACGCGTGGACGACGTGATCAATGTTTCCGGGCATCGGCTGGGTACGGCGGAAGTCGAGAGCGCCCTGGTCCTTCACCCCGCGGTCGCCGAAGCCGCCGTAGTCGGTTTTCCTCATGCGATCAAGGGACAGGGTATTTATGCCTATGTGACTCTGATGGCGGACCGGACTGCATCCGAAAGTTTGTCCGACGAACTCGTGCGGCATGTGAGGAAGGAGATCGGGGCGATCGCGACACCCGATGTGATTCAATGGGCGCCCCAACTGCCCAAAACGCGTTCCGGAAAGATCATGCGGCGGATATTGCGCAAGGTCGCGGCCAACGAACTCGATAATCTCGGGGACACCAGCACCCTCGCGGACCCGGGCGTGGTCGAAGACCTCATCGATCATCGCAAGACCGGTTCCTGATGGTCAGAATTCTAGTGGTCGCGATGCTTTTCGTTTGCGCGGGATGTGCAAAAAAGGATGATACCGATAGCCGGCTGGTTCAGTTGTCCGAGCGGGTCGCGCGGCTCGAAGCGGCTCAGGCTGGCCGGGTCGAAGAGCAGGCCGCGCAGCCTCTCGCGAGTCTTTCCGAAACGATCGTCGAACTTTCCGCCGAGTCGCAAAAAAGCGTGGTGCAGGTGATTGCCGATCCCTCCGTGGTGACCAACAGCGGCGCCGGATTCATCTACAACCGGGACGGAATCATTCTGACCAATGACCATCTCGTCAAGGTCACCGTGCGCCATCCCAACGGCGAGGTAAAAACCTACTACAAAGATAAAATTACCGTGAAACTGCATGACGGACGCTCGGTCATCGGCCAGTTGATCGGCATCGATCCCGGCACCGATCTCGCCGCGATCAAAATCGAGATCGATGATCTTCCACCGCCCTTGGAACTCGCGACGCGCCGCGTGCAGCAGGGTGAGATGGCCTATACGATCGGGCACCCCCGCGGCTTGGACTACAGCGTCGAATGGCGTCCTGTCAGCGCTCCGTATCGGATCGGAAGTTTGAATGACACGTTGGTGCATCAGATCGATCGGGGTTTTTTCGCGGGGAACTCGGGCGGTCCGGTTCTGGACCTGAAGGGTAAAGTCATCGGGATGGTGTATTCCTCCTTTACGCTGAGGCTCGACAAAGATTCGAACACCGAGGTGCTTTACGCGCCGATTGGCTGGGCGATCCCCGCGGAGACCATCGCCAAGATTGCCCCGGAACTGATCGGCGGCAAGCATAGAATCACCGGATTCATCAATCAAAACCGTTAGCCCGCTCGGGTTGAGTCTTGAATGATTTTCGAACTGTCAAATACCTTCAGGTTCTTCGTTTCGAATTTTCGAATCATCGGTTCGTTCCTCGATTTTCTGTTCATCCATCCACCTGCCTGATCCAGACATAAAAAGGCTTTGGTAGTATCCGGAATCCTATGAATTTTTTTAAAATCTTATTATTATTTTTCTTGACGGTCCCGATCATTGAAATTTATCTTCTGTTGAAAATCGGTGGCATTATCGGAGTATTACCGACCGTGATTCTGGTCGTGGCCACCGCGTTGCTGGGCGCCGCGATGCTGCGCCATCAGGGTTTATCCACCTTGAGACGACTTCAGGATACGCTTGCCAGGCGGGAAATACCTGCGCAGGAAATTGTAGAAGGGCCATTGCTGCTGCTCGGCGGGGCTTTGTTGCTGACCCCGGGGGTTTTTACCGATGCGATGGGTTTGTACCTGCTGATTCCATTTACACGCAAACGCTTTGTAAAATATTTGCTCGTCCATCATTTTAATGTGAGTGATTTGCAGTCCGGAACGAATGCCCGGTATCAGAATTCTCATCAGAGAACTACGATTGAAGGAGACTTCAAACGAGAGGATTGACGGTCGTCCGCCGTACTGGAATATTTGTCTGGATACAGTCCGTTACGGTGGGTGACATTTACAGGTTTGCGGTTAATAATTGTAGGGAAATGACGATAGATGGGAATGATCCCTTGACCCAACGAATAGGATCGGCTTAAACGACTGGTTTTCTCGATTTCCACCGAGTTGTCCGAATCGAGCCAATAATATTCCCGAGACGGGAAAACCTCGGATCCCTCAGGATTGATCGGGTTCCAGGTATTTGTAGAAAAAGGTTTCGATGAGACGCAACTGCCTTTTGAAAGCCGTTTTGGTGGTCGATTCGTGGTCCTGAATTCGAACGAAATGCCGGCATTCGGGCTTCTGCTGCCGACTCCAGGCCAGGATGGGGCCGGCCAGGCGGCTGAATTCCTGAGCAGAAACGGTGCGATTGGCGAGAACGCGAAGCGAGGTGAGTTTTTCCACTGCCTTGTCCCGGCTGGCCGGCCACGCCGCATCGATTTTGAGTCGATCCTCCAGGAGAAGAATGCGAACCAGGTATTCGATTTCTCCGCTCTCGGGATCGGTCCAGCAGGGTAGGTGATCGAGCCCGGTGCCAGCGCTTCGAAGATGCGGAATCCTGCTCCGCGCTTCGAGTTCGTGGTTTTGTGTTTCGATCGACTTGTGCCGGGCCAGTAGTCGGCGTACGGTCTCGACCGGGGATTCGCGACTATCGGGCTGTCGCAACGGATCGGCGGCTTGGAGTAATTCCGTCAATTCATTCAGATGGCTTCGGAGGGTCTCGTTATCGGCTCGGACCCTGCTTTCGCTCTCCACGAGCCGTTTGAACTGTTGGTCGAGTTCGCCGGGCGATATTCGAGCTTGCAATTCCTGTAATCGGTCGAATGTGGTTTGAAGAATACCGAGTTTTTTGAATGTATCGTCGAGGTTCGTCTGCTGTTCCAGAAGCCGCTGTTTGAGTTTCTCGAGCCGCGTGGTTTTTTCGGCGATCTCCTGGTTTCTGGAATCCAGTAGATGGGCTGTGATCAGAACCAGTAAAAAGAACAGCATGAACGCGATTTCATTGAGCGTGATTCCGATCAAGAAGCCGCGCCGGTCGGTTCGCGGGTTGAGCGTTGGTCTGGTCAATATGTTTACCCGAAAGCCCGGCCAAGCCTTCAGGCCCGTAATTTTCCCTTGACATATTCGAGCGCTCGCACCAGATGATTGGTGATTGCTTCGAGCCCGGCACTGGATTCGGCGAGAATTCGCCGCAGGTCCTGTTGATGGCGGTCGATCATTTCCAATTGCTCTCGAGTGGACTGTTCCAGACCGGATAGACTTCCGGAGCGCGCCTCCAGCGTTCCGATGAGCGAATCGAGCGATTGCGAGCTGTGGTCGATTCGACTCGTCAGAGTGTGCAATCCACTGAATCGCCGGTGAAGCTCACCGAGGTCTTTGGAGATTCCATCGAGATGTTCCCGAACCGTTCCGCTGTGGCTCGCGAGGACCGTGGTGCTTTTGATCAGGGTGCGGGTACTTTGCTGGATCGCCGAGGTGGTCACATTGATCTCCGCGGGAATCCGATTCATCTGGTCCGCGATGCCGCTCAAGGTATTCATAATTTGAAGTGGATTTTCGCTTTGCTGATGAAGCTCGCGGGTCAGGGATGTCGAGGAGGCGACGATATCGCTCATGGCTTGGGCAAGTTCCACCAGTTTTTGGCGCGCGCTCCGGTCGATTTCCAAC
>JBOICY010000028.1:0-7436 GCA_050740335.1 Methylococcales bacterium
GCCCAGCTTATTCCGAGCAGCAGGAGTGTTTTCCGCTGGAATAACAGGTATAAAGCAAAGGGTGAGATTGCCAGCAGAATCACGTATAAACCGATGACCTGGAATTGATGCGGTCCGATTTCCAGAAGCAGGGCCTGGATAATCAGCTGAGTCCACGGCGTGTTTTGCGGAGGATAGAGCGCGTAAACCGTGCCCTCACCGGTTATCGAGAACCAGTGGGTAACGCTGTATACATCGACAAGCGGAACCAAGCCCAGTCCCGCGACACTGAGTATCACGACTACATTCACCCGGTAAAGCAGAAAGGCGCGCCTGACCAGCCTTTGTGCGGTGGCGATAAAGCCCTCGTGTTCGGCTTTCTTTCGGTAGACGATGCCCGCAACCAGACCGGAAAGTGCAACGAAGCCTTCCGCGCTGGAAATCAGTCCGACCCGTCCCCAGGCGAACATGCCGATCAGAGAGATGAATTCGAGATGCACGACAATTACCACCATCATCACCAGCCCGCGCAGAAAATCAATGCGCAGATCCCGGCCGGGATGATGTTCGGGATAGGCGAGAGTTGAGGAGTCGAACGATTTCATGGAATGAACGAAGAACCGGGCACTAAGCAAGTTTATCCTTCGCGGTCCGTAGCGGACAATGACTACTGTCGCGTCCAAGTGACAGCAGTCCAAAACAACAGCAGGACCCGTCCCCTCGGCAATCTTTAGGAACTTAGTCCCTCATTATGGTCACTGCGCAACTTTGGTCGCGTTTTCGTTTACGCGAACCGCGGGCGTGAAACTCTCTAGAATTTTCCGCAACTGGAATCCCTGGAGCAGAGCGGGCCCAAGATTGATCAGGAGAGTAATCAACGTTGCGGCATAGGGAACTGCCTGTACGAGCAAAACCGCGGTCCAGATTTTACCGCTCGTATTATTGAAGTGTTCCAACGATCCGATGGAATAGGCAGCCATCAGCAGCAACGATAAAAACAGGATTTCCTGACGTATGGTCAGGAAGCCTGCGAGGATCGGGCTGGTCCGCTCACATTTCGGCGTCCTCAGGAAGGGACGTCCGGAAGTAAACAGACCGACCCAGACCCCTTTGGCGACCGTATGCGTTAAGGCCAGACCCGCGATCGTCGCGGCAAGCGTCTGCATCAGGGTGCATTTCACGCGCGCCTGGTAGAGCCAGAACGAACGAAAGAGCTTGAAGCAAAACAGTCCGATCGTCGGGAGTACGAAAGCCACCACGGGTAATTCCCCGCGCGTGGGTTCGATCAGGACCAGGGCGGTCAGAACCAGGCTTGCCACGGTGAATACCAAGGCCAGCGCGTCGGACATCCAGGGCAGCCAACCCGCGACGAAGTAATAACGTTGCGCGGCGGTCAGTCCGGATTTCTTTCCGGGCAGAAAGGCGCGCCAATGGCCCTTCAGAATCTGCATTGCGCCGTAAACCCAACGGAATCGTTGCGTCATATAGCTGCGCAGATTGTCGGGAGTCAGGCCACGCCCGAACGAGTCCTTGACATAGACCGAATCGTAGCCTTCGCGGTACAGGCGCAAGCCCAGTTCACTGTCTTCGCAGATGCACCATTCTCCCCAGTTGCCGGCTTTTTCGAGCGCGGATTTGCGGATCATGGTCATCGTACCGTGCTGGATGATCGCATTGAATTCATTACGCTGAACCATGCCAAACCTGAAAAACCCGGTATACTCCCAGTAACAGCAGGACTTGAACAGATTTTCCGCGCCATCACGGTAATCCTGCGGGGCCTGCACGAATCCGACGGCGGGTTTTTCGAAATAAGGAACCAGTTGTTTCAGCCAGCCCGGATCGACACTGTAGTCACTGTCGATCACCGCAATAATCCGGGCATCGCCGGCGGTCTGGGTCAATCCATAATTCAGTGCCCCGGCTTTGAAACCCGGCCAGTTCTCCAGATGAAAAAAGCGGAATCGCTCGCCGAGTTCCGCGCAGTAATCCTGAACAGGCTTCCAGATTTCGGGGTCGGTCGTGTTATTGTCGAGCACCAGGACTTCATAGTCCGGATAATCCATCCGGGCCAATGCCGACAGGGTTTTCCGGACCATCTCCGGCGGTTCGTTGTGAATCGGCAGATGCAGGGAAACCCTGGGAAATGCAAAGTGTTCGGACGGGCACAGCGGAATGAAGCTGCGTTTGCCTTTGCGGTGCCAGATGACTTCCGCGATTTCAAGGCTCTCGACCAGCAGAACCAGGACAGCCAAAGCCTGCATCACCAGCAGCAAGGACCACATGCCGGTACTCAACGCGGTGTGGTACTGCAGCGCTCCGACCGATGCGGTCCAGGCGATCGCGGACGCGGCAAGATTCGAGACCGCCGCGAAAAACACCTTGCCGCGCAGATCGAGCCGGCCTTTCTTGATCAGAAAGATCAGCATCAGAACTGCGGCCACGATCGCGGCGAGAGTCGCCCAGTGTTGCCATTCCGGTAATGCGAGCACCTTTTCCTTCATCGGGAATTTAGGCAGGCGTTCCGCATTGAACAGACCCCAGTAGGCGCCCGAGGAACCTTCGATCGACTTCTTCCAGGGCTGGTCGAAGGCTTCCACCACGTAGTAAGTGATATCCTGCTCAAACGCCTGGTTCAGAAAATTTCTGAGATAGGTTGCCTGATTGATCCGCGAGGGTTCCGATTGTCTGAATGGTTGTCCGTCCGAAGGCCAGCCGGACTCCGTGATGACAATCGGTTTGTCCGGAAATGCGTTACGCAATGCCTCGTAGCGTTCGAAGGTATAGTCGATCGCCTGTTCGACCGGGATGCCTTCCCAGTACGGCAGGATATGGGCCGCGATAAAATCGACTTCCTTGGCAAGTTCCGGGTGAGCAATCCAGATATGCCACGGCTCGGAAGTACTGACCGGTCGCCAGATTCTTTTCTTCACACTCCTGAGATATTCGATCATTCGTTCGACGCTGACTTCTCCGCGTAGAATCGCTTCGTTGCCAACCAGCGCACGGACCACATTACGGTGCCGATTGCTGAGTCTAACCAGATTCTCTACTTCTATTTCACTGGCGATCTCGTCGGTGGATATCCACGCGCCGGCAGTGACATTCAGGTTATGTTTTGCGGCCAGTTCGGGAACCGCTTCAAGACCGTTGGTCACGCTGTATATTCGGACCGCATGGGTTTTCCCGGCTAACCGGCCGAGGTCGCGGTCTATTTCTTCTTCGCTCGGAAAAATGCCCGTCATCGGATTGTGTTCCGGGCCCATCGGGCTGAATGAAACGCCCATCATGGTCCCGTCCCATTCGGGTGCGGTGTGTGGCTTATTCAAATAGGTCCACACGCCAAAATTGGCGGCAATTACCAGCAGTAACGCCACGCAGCGAAACAGTTTTTTCGTCATATAGCGAAGACTCCGTTATTCTTTTGTGTGAAGTCAGTGATGGTCAAGGGGAATCGGGCCGATCGGGCTCGAATAAAGCCAGACGGCGGGAATGACAATTATATAGAATCAAGCAAATTATGGTCGAAAATAAATTATGCAGAAGGGGGCCGCCATTTTTAAGGGATTTCTGGTTGGACAGTCAAACTTGCTGAATTATCCGTGTCACATTGTAGCGACCTAGGTGTTTCGGAAAAAGCCGGTTTCTTTCCAATACGTGTAGCGCTTCACACATTCCCAGTACCGTGAAATTTCCTTCCGCAACTCGGGCCGATTTTGCCGGGCGGGGCTTGGCTCTCTCATTCATCAGGGCGCGAGATCCGGCTCCCTGAGCCTGAGTAACATCGCCTGCCGCGCGGCGTCCCGCAAAGTGATTGCGGTTTGCCACGGATCGCCTGAAGACCCCTCTGGTTTCGACTGGATCGGCGGAAGAATTTCGACACTGATCGAGCCATGTCGCGGGAACCAGGAATCCGATCTCAGGATCGAACGGGTCCCATGAATCACCACCGGAATCAGCGCGTGGCCGGTTTCCGCCGCGGTTTTGAAAGCGCCCAGGTAAAACGGCCTGAGACCCGGTACGCGGGTGAAAGTTCCTTCCGGGAAAAATAGCAGATTTTTTCCGGAACGCGAGGCTTCGGTGATTCTTTCCGAATCGGCTACGCCTTTTTCGGTTTCCAGGCGGTTTACATATTCCGTACGAATGCGCTTCAGAAAGGTCCGCGCGAGGAATTGCCCCTTCAATTCGCTTTTCGCCACAAAACTGAAGTGGAGCGGCAGGGCCAGGAAGAGTATCGCGGCATCCAGATAACTGCAATGATTGCAGGCCAGGACACAGGTTTGATCGAGGCCCGCGAGATTTTCCGCGCCGCGCACGACGATGGGCGTGTTGGTCATCCGCCCCAGAGTCCGAACCGCGTGCCGAATAATCTGGATCCCCAGCGCGAAGCTCGGGCACAGCACTACCGCGAGCCAGGTCAGAGCGGTCAGGACGGAGAACACGATCCAGGCATAGACCGCGTAGATCGTGGCGACAGCAGTGTTGCGGAAGCGTCGCAGTTCAGGTACGATTCCGGACAAAACCAGGGACGAAAACTGCAGCCAGACCGATCGGGTGCCTTTCCCCAAGAGGTTATTTTCGTACAGGTCTTTGCAGGCGCCGCGCCGCAGTTTTCCGCTCGAAGTCTTGAGAACCGTCTGCGGGGAGGCGAGGATGACTTCATCCGGCGCGCTTCCGGTTAAGTTCGTGATTACACGGTTGATTTCCACTTCGAGCCGATGCCTTATTTCAACCGCGGTTTCGCGAGTCTCGGCCAGCACGACCAGTTTTTCGGTGCCGCTGTCCCGATCGTGACTTCCGAACACAACCACACAACCCTTTCGGATACCCGGCAGCTCACTGACTTTTTCTTCGAGTTCCTGCGGGTAAAGGTTGCGCCCGGCATGAATGATCAAGTCTTTCGCGCGCCCTGTCAGATAGACCTCACCCTCGGCAATATAGGCAAGATCGCCCGAATTGAGCCAGTCCTGATCGAAAAGATCCCTTGTTTTCTCCGGATTTCGATAATATCCCGATGTGGTCGAAGGCCCGCGAAACTGCAGGCAGCCCTGGTAACGCTCCGGAACTTCGCGCCCGCTGTCGTCGACGATGCGTACATCGTGGCCTTTGATCGGCGAACCGCAGGATACGAACTGCAAGGCGTCCGGGCTTTCGGGAGCGGGGCTTGCCACGCCCTTTTTCATAAACTGTTCACGCGCTACCCGGTCGATCAAAGGCCCGCGGTTAAGCCGCGGAAAAGTCAGTCCGAGCGAGCATTCCGCGAGACCGTACACCGGCATCAACGCGGTCGGTTTGAGACCCGCCTCCGAAAAATGCCGGGTAAAACGCTGTAAGGTTCCCGGACTGACCGGTTCCGCGCCGTTTAGCATCGCGCGCATCGAATCGAGCCTGAGTCCGCTGAGTTGGTCCGCCCCGATACGTTTCAGGCACAGCTCATAGGCGAAGTTCGGAGCCGCTGTCAGGGTGGCCCGGTGGCGGTGAATCGCCCAGAGCCAGCGTTCCGGTCTGGCCAGAAAATCCAGGGGCGACATGATCACCAGAAAGGCCGAATAATAAAGGCTTCCGAACCACGCGCCGATCAATCCCATATCATGATAAAGGGGCAGCCAGCTCACAAATACATCCGAGGAATTGACCGCCAGTTCGGAACCCATCGCCCGGATGTTGGTCAACAGGTTGGCATGGCTCAGCGTGACTCCCTTGGGAATACCCGTGCTCCCCGAGGTGTATTGAAGAAAAGCGATGTCCATGGCCGATAATTTCGGTCGCAGCGGAGCCGCGATGGACCGTTGCAGGTCGGACGGGGTCGCGATGGAGCGCAGCGATTCGACATGGCTCTTCAAGAGCCGAGCCACCGGTAGTGCCTCCGGAATCGTGACCAGAACCACGACGCCGCAGTTGTTCAGAATGTTTTTATGCCGGATCAGATGGTCTTCGATCTGATTGAGCCGCGCCGGAGGATAGATCGGCACGGGAATCCCGCCCGCGGCCAGAATTCCGAAAAAGGTGTAAAAATACTCCGGACTGGTCGGCAACATGATCGCCGCGGCCTGTCCGGGCTGCAATCCGCGCGCCTGAAGCCCCGCGGCAATCGCGCCCGAACGCTCATGCAACTGGCGATAGGTGATGATCTCGCCGCTTCCGGAATCGCAATGAAACTGGATGTGGGGCCGGTCCGGATGAAGCCGAAGGTGCCAGTCCAGAATATCCCTAAGGCTTTGTGCGTTTTTCGGCGTCGATTCGGTGGCTTCGAGCTTCAGGGTGCTGATTTGGTGGTCTGAAACAGGATCGGGCAGGCACCTGGCACCCACGATTTCCCGCAGCAGCTCCCGTGGAGTGGTCACGTTGCCAAAGGCCGACTCGGACAAGTGGACCCGGAAATGTTTCTCGATCCGTGCGATGAATTCGACCCTCGTCAGACTGTCCAACCCCAGTCCAGTGTCGAATGAGGTATCCAGATCGAGTTGTTCAAGCAGTGAAGGACTGATCTTCAGTTCATTTCCCAATTCGCGGATCGTATTAATCAGTTCGCCACCGTTAGTCGACGGTTGCTTGGATTGGTTCTGTTCATACGCGGTGTTCATGGCAGCAGAGAAATTCCGAGTTATTCCCAGAGGCAGTCGGACAGGTTCGGTATTGTAAAGCGATCCGGCGTTCGGTGCCAATTCGGCAGGAGTGAAGGCTTATCCCAGCAATGCTAAATTTGAAAAATAAATGTAATTATTCACCGCAGAGAACACAGAGATCACGGAGTTCGTTGAAAAGTTATGCTTTACAGCTTCATTACAGACTTTCTGATTAGTCCCGAATGAGCCGGCTCTTCGTGATCTTTGCGCTCTCTGTGTGCTCTGTGCTCTCTGTGGTAAATAAAATAGCTAAATTGGATCTCGCTGAATAGTTACAAATAAATTTCTCGCAGGTTGGGTTAAGCGTAGCGAAACCCACCGTTTGGGTTCAATTGCAGGCTGATGTGTTGGGTTTCGTTCCTCAACCCGACCTGCAACAGGGCGACAACAAGCCATAATGAGAATTGCTGAGGCTTATCCCGCCAATTCTCATTTTGACGTCATTCCGGCAGGCATTGCCGGAATCCAGTCACAAGGATGTAATACTGCGGGCTGGCACTTCCTCTGAATCAAGCACTTATGCAACCGGCCAGTTACCGTCCATGGCCTGGATTCCTGCTTCCAGGCAGGAATGACGGGGTTTTTGGTCAAAATGAGAATTGATGAAGCTTATCCAGTGGCAATGTTAGCAACAAATAGAAATGTCCGGTTCTGTAGCAAATAAACTGTCCGCTTTTAGATCTAAAGCGGACCCCATTGTCAAGCTATTTCTTGTGTTCGAAACAAATTGTTGTTGTATCTAAAAAAACCGTGGGGCAGGTAAGCTGTGGGCGGCCTGTGCGGCAACCGGTGGGCAACCTGCTGTTTGGTTGTCCATCCGGTTGTCTGCCC
>JBOICY010000029.1:0-5323 GCA_050740335.1 Methylococcales bacterium
GAGGTATTCTGTGAATTCCTGGTCATGTGAATAGCGATGATCTTGGCTTTAACGTCGCGTATATAAACGCCGCATGCCGAGCCCGGTTTAAGACCAAACATTTTAATTTCCGGGAATAATTTGGCAAGATCGAGGACATGGGTAGTGAGTGGTTTCAGTCGCACTTCGCGAGTGATCGCAATTTTTCCCGCAGGGTCGCAGATTGTCACCTGAGTCAAAGACTCGGACGCCTGCTGTGTTTCGCTCGGTGTGCTGCATGCGTAAAAGAGAACTAAATCGGTTTTGAACTGGTCGTCGTAATACGCTCGGCTGAACACTCGGGTTCTCGATCCTTCCTCGGCGTTAATAGACTTGTAGGATCCTTGTGAGTACATGGCATCCCACAAATTGTCGCCGAGAATGTAATGCGCGTCAGCCGGGAAGTAGGTTGCCCAGCGTTCATTGTGGGGAGAATTGGCAAGGAAAATCTGCGCTAGCCCGAAAAGTTCCCGGTCCCTTGGCAGGTAATCCTTAAGTGATAGCCGTGCCGTGCCATGAAGCAATACAGTAACCACGTCGTCGTCTTGGAATACGACATGTCCATTTTGATCAAATAGCCTAATTCCATAAACCTGCTGAGCCCCCGCGTCAGCCACGTCATGGAAAACCACAAAGTCCGTCGTGAGGCCAAGGTGGTTGTGGAAGAAGGGCATGGGAGCCATCGGGCCGTAATGATTTACGTGCGCGGCTTCGCTCATTTCGCGCGTCACATAAGGCGGATTGCCGCGATATTCCTCGGAATGATTGACGCTGTACCAGCGCGCAAAGCCGGCTTTCGAATATTGAACAACGGCGGCACGCCTGATATAAAAATTGGATTCGACGACGACCTGTCCGGATTTACCGGCTAGAAAGTTTTCGAGATCCGGCTGCTCTTTGCCGAGCTCGATCCTCAGCAATCCTCGGGGTTGAATTTCGAATTGACCGATCGGTATGGAGCCACCGTCATGCCGTTTGACGTCCACACGAGCCGAGATTGGAGTGGCATGGAACGACAGGCTATTGATGAAAATAAGCGCGGTCCCGATATCTCTGGTTTCCACGACCTCCATTTTTCCAAGTGAATGCGAGCATGGAGGATAGGCTGGGGCAAATACGGCTTGATCATGCACAGTCGAAATTGTGCCCGAGACATTATAGTAGTCGACATTGAATCTGATCAGATCTATAAACTCCGGTACTTTGCTGAGCGTGCTCGAAAATGCCAGATATCCCTCGAACTGGGCCAGACCAATTAATTTGGCAATGTCAGCAGAGTCGATTATCAGAGTCTGGTCTTGCAATACGAGCTTGCTGTCACGCCAAAGCTCCCGACCCTTTGTGTCAATCAGTTGGATATCGAGTTTGATCGTTTCTTCATGATGGTTTCTCCAGAAGTAATTGAAGAAAACAACACGCGTGGCTAACTCGCCGTGTATGCACCACCCTACTGCATTAACAAAGCGCTTGTTGCCGGCAGTAGATTTCGGAGCGACCTTGCTTATTCCCGCCATCCAGAGTCTGCGCAGTTTGCGGGTCGCGCGATCCTTGAATGTCGGTGGATTTAAGTTTTCTTGCAGCATCGCAATCCTCCTGATAATTGATGACTACTGTTCCAGCATCGCTGCCAAATTAACTCGAAGTGGACTTAGCGGGGCTGTTTTTTGCCAGTTACGTCCAAAACGAAGATTGGCCATTTCGCTGACAATATTCTTGATTTCCCGAATCTCATCATCAGGCTTCAACCTGACTCGAGTCTCTTCGAGTACATCTTCGGTCGGTATGTCGGTTAATACACGGTTGGCGATCAGTCCCGACTGTTTAAGCGGTCGTCTGTGGTACAAGAGCCACTTTCTTTCCGCAAATCCATAACGAGTCAGCTTGTCGAAGATCCTCCAGAACAGTGACTTGCGAACGGCAAGGCTATCCGGAATAGCATCACTCAAGTCGAACACCGGCGCTTCGAGGTCATATGCGACCCAGCGATACGCCCGATAAATCCGCTGCTCCGACCAACCCTGTTTGAGGGCGGCATCAATTTGGCGGAAATACTCTTCCCGAGTCTCGCCGACAAATCCCAGTTCCTGCTTTGGATAAAACGAGATTTCGTTCGTATAGCTCAAGTTGGGGATACCCCAGAGTGCGAACTCCTTTCCAGAAGAGGACCATGAGGTCAAACCGAGGTCAACCGCATCAAGCCAATCATAGAGAGACATTCCATCGTCCGGCCAATTGACGCGAACATTGCTAGGGACGTCTTGCAGCAATTTCTGTAAACGAATAGAGTGCTCAGATGCGATGGGCTCTCTTCTATTGGGAAGTTCTCGCGGATGAATCCTTATGACAAGAACGAGATCATCCCGTAGCGAAACAAATTTTATGGTTTCAGCAATCCAGTCAATTTGATTACGAAAAGCCATTATTAGATTAGAGGGGATGGCTTTAATGGTTTGTGCGGCTAGTAACTCGTCGGAACTGCTCGTTGCCATGAGCAGTATTTTTTTTTGTGAGGGGATGCCCCATTTCTGCCTAACTTCTTCAGCATAGACACGCTTGTTTCCGCCTCCATACACCATAGAATTAGTACCACCCAATAACGCTTTCTGAAAAAGCAACGTGCTTTGCAACGACTCGATAGTTGCGGGGAGTGCATGGTATGTTCGCTGCCACAGATCCAAACGCATCTTGGTTGCGTCGAATGAATCGGTAGTGGAAATATGAATCTTCTTTAACCTGTTAGCCCAATTGGATCCCGCATAAATTGAAAAACAAGGAATCCGGAGACGTTCTGCCTGGAGACGGACGACTAGGTTAATAGAGTAAGAGCTGCTATAAAAGATAACGAAATCTGGCTTTTGCTGTACGAGTAAGTTTTTCCCTGCAAAGAATGAGACCAAACTACTCCTGAAATGTTTTAGGAAAGCATGCCATTCTTCATTGGTAAAACCAAGCTCGAAATTCTTTTTTCGATTCAGGATCAAGTTATAGAGAGCCGCCCTTCCTACGTCTAATCCGTCGATCTGGAAATCGAACACTTGGTTTTGACTAACGCTTTCTAGAATCGAAGAGATTCTCTTTTGATCTTTATCGGATAGGTAGGAATTAAGGCTGGAATGTTCAAACGCAAAGTGTTTTAGCAGGACGTCCTTGTTCTGCACGCATTTGGCGCAGATCGCGTCCTTGGCAGATTCGGTGGCGCTCTCCGTCTCGCCAACTGCTTCCATCGCAACACACCATGAGGCCAAGGCTTTATCGCAGGTGACGTAGTGAATCTTGACGTTATGCTGCGCCAATGCTTCGGCAACCAGCGCCTCTGGATACGCGTGTAGCCATATGTGGGAATGCGGAGCGAAAAACAATGCTGTTTTCATCATGCCGAAGCTTGAAATATTTTCTTGATTTCTTTGTAAGGCAGTATGAATGTTGAGCCGTTACGAGGTGTGCATGAGAATACTGTCCTCCCTCTTAGCACCCCGATTACCATTGCCATGCTTTGGCAGCCAACGATCCAATCTGACCAGGCACAATCGACGGCAAGTTCATGGTCAACACTGCTCTCTATTGGAAAATAAGACTCATATTTTTCGATTATTGAAATGATCGCTACCTGTTTCTTGACATCCCAAGGAATATAGCTCCCCAGACAGACAGAGCGACACTTCAAAGCCCTCAAATCCTTCAGATTGGGATAGGTAAACGGTTCAAGGTCCCGAGACGTTACAGAGCCATCGAGCATCCAGACCATGTCTTGAGCGGTAATGCCGAGATTGACGAAACGATTGAACCGTCACTTGTCTACCTATTCCTCGTCCTCGTAACTGTAATAACTGCCATATTCCGCGCTTGGCTCTCCCCAAATGACCAACGGAATGCCGAACTTCACCGCGATCAGCATGGGATATGCGAAGCAGCCGGTGGCAATGCAAACAGATGTTTCCTTTTCGCTTCAACACCTCCAGCATCAACTTCTGCATGACTCTCCAGTTCGGACGGAACTTGAGGAAATCCGCTCCGAGGATCTTTAGGGTCCTCTCATTATTCTCAAGCGTCAACGGCCTGAAAAACCCGTGATCGAACGAGACCACCAGCAGCCGCAAGCCGAATTCTCGAACCAGGGAGTAGAGCGTGTAAGTGCTGTCCTTGCCCCCGCTGAACGGGATGATGCAGTCATACGCATACTTGCCGCGATACTGCTTGAGCAGCTCCTCAAACTCCGTCCTCTTCGCCGCCCAATCGATCTTTGTTTGTTTGTTTTCGATCTGGCGGCACACATTGCACACGCCATGATCGTCGAACACGATGGTCTCTTGCGTTTCGGGCAACAGACATCGCGTGCATAGCCTCAAATTATTCAACACTCTCAATCGTGAATCCGACATCGGCATTCCTTTCTCACTCGTCTCACACCTTAGCCGTGATTAGGCTCGAGTAATTCGAAATTGACGACATCTACTGGCTTGCCGTCAGAGAAATAGGGCTTGTCGCCTCTTGGCAGCTGCTCGAAACCTGCTTTTTTCAAAGTCTTGATGGCGGCGATATTGACGACGTAACAACCGGCTGTCAGCTTGTGCAGCTTAAGTGAGCTGAAGGCGTATTCCGCGAGCAATTGGATGCTTTCAGCAGCATAGCCTTTACCCCAACAGTCCTTTGCTCCAATAATAAACCCAACATCGCCGAGGCGATGGTTCCAATCAATCGGGCCAAGCTTGATATTCCCGATATGCCGGCCGGTGTCCCGGAGCGTAATCGCCCGGAAGATGAAGTCTGGATTCTCATTGATCTTGGCGACATAGGCACGAAGCTGCTTTTTCGAGTAGGACTGGAATCGGCTCTCAGTATATTTGAGAACTTCGGGGTCGTTCATCCATTGCAGGTAGGACCCTTCCACGTCTGAGAGTCTCACCTCACGAAGGCAGATTCGTTCGCCGATAAGTACATGGCTATGATCCCCGCGCTGATTTGCTGGGCTCGCCAAATGGTCCAAGGTCAGAAAAGCTCTTTTCGAAAGAGCCAGACTTTTTGAATAGCACGGGCGATATCGTCCATGTCGCGCTCGGCGGCCGGAGGCCGAACCACTGCGAGAATAAGCATGCTCTGGTTGTGCAAGCGCTCCACTATTGGACAGATCCCTTCTTCATAGTGTGAGGCACCTCGATAGGCGCGAAATGCCCATGCTCGCCGCTCCTGATAAAGTGGTGAGAGGTATAGAGGCTTCACATACCCTCCACCGACGGGAATTCCTTCCGCCGTTACCGCCTCGACAAAACGGGCGCGGGGAATTCCCCAAGTCGCTTCGTCGTAAAGA
>JBOICY010000030.1:0-3214 GCA_050740335.1 Methylococcales bacterium
GCATTCAAGAATTGAATTGATTATGGCAGAAACACCCAATACGAGTCCGCGGCAGGGAATCCTTTCCCTGACCATCAAGGATAAGAACGCGCTTTACTTGGCTTTCATGCCCTTTGTCGCGAATGGCGGTTTATTCATCCCGACCAAGCGTGAATATCGACTCGGCGAAGAAGTATTCATGCTGATCAACCTGATCGATGAAACAGAACGACTTCCGGTCGCGGGGAAGATCATCTGGATTACTCCCGCCGGCGCGGAGGGCTACCGCGCGACCGGGGTGGGGGTGCAGTTCAGCGATCAGGACGGTGGTACCGCAAGAAATAAAATCGAGACCTACCTGGCCGGAGCGCTGGAATCGGATCGACCGACTCACACGATGTAGGCCAATTCGTTACGCGAACGGCCATGACCCACACCGGAAGCGATCGACCGCCAGCCACAACCGAAATTTCCTGGCAACCATGCTCGTAGATTCTCACTGTCACCTCGATTGTCTCGATTTGTCGCCTTACGAGCACAACTTCGAGCGTTTTGTTCAGGATGCCCGATCCAGGGGATTGGAGCACATGATGTGTATCAGTATCGATCTCGAGGCTTATCCCGCGATGCGCGAACTGGTCCGGGATTTCGGCAACATTTCGGTTACCGCGGGGGTCCATCCGAATGTCCGCGAGGGGCACGATCCGAGCATCGAAGAAATCGTCCAACTCGCACAGGATCCAAAGGTTGCCGGAATCGGTGAAACCGGTCTCGATTATTTCCGCTGCGAGGGGGACCTCGAGTGGCAGCGGACTCGCTTCAGGAACCATATCCGGGCCGCCAGACAAATCGGCAAGCCTCTGGTCGTTCATAGCCGGGATGCCAAGGAAGACACGCTGAAAGTGCTGCACGAAGAAGACGCCGCACAGGTTGGTGGCGTGATCCATTGCTTTACCGAAGACTGGGATATGGCGGTCCGCGCAATCGAGCTTAATTTTCACATCTCTTTTTCCGGAATCGTGACCTTCAAGAACGCGCAATCGGTCAGGGAGGTGGCCCGGAAGATCCCGAAAGATCGCTATCTGATCGAGACCGATTCACCCTATCTCGCGCCGGTACCCTGCCGCGGAAAAGCAAATTATCCGATTTATGTCCGCCATGTCGCGGAACAGATCGCGGAGCTTCGCGGCGAATCGTTCGCGAAGGTGGCCGAAACCAGCACGTACAATTATTATCGGCTGTTTGGAGGCGGCGGAGGGATCGATGCTATTGACTAGCGCCTGCAGGCGTTTTTCAATCCGGTCCTGCTGCGATGACAACTATTGGTTATTCCTTCCGCATAATGGTTCCGATACGGAAGTTGCCATGGATCGCGCACCCAGTTTCTGGTTCCAGGTCGTCGCCGTCTTCGACCGTCATCGTAGTTCCGCCGCTGGCCGTTGAGGTCTTTATCAGCGCACAGATCGAGCCTTTGCGATTCTGTGTCGAAAGGAGCTTTACAGAGAGCTTGTGTCTGTTTGATCAGTTCCCGTTTCCTAGGCATCCACGCCATCCAGCAACTGGCGGCGATTACCTTATGCCAAGGGAAACTGTTCAATACCTGGCAGCAACGTTTGTCAGAATGGGGCAGGCGCAATGGTGACAGTCAATTCGAACTAGCCGGATATCCTGGCCCGCAAAGAGCCCGGCAACGTATTCAATGGCCGCCTGCCGATCATCGAGGTTTTCTTCGAAATGCAATTTTATCCCTGTAATGCCTCTAGCCTTGTGATCCAATCGCCGAAACCGCCACACTTTTCACGCAACTTATCTAGTCCAATTTCATGGGCGATATCAGGGCCATGTACGGTTTTTATATAGCTTGATTTTTCCTGCAGTCGTTTCGATGGGGCGGTATTCTTTGAGTCGTTGATCGCTTCAGGGTTACCACCAAATTGTTGAAGTACCTCCGCTGCCCAGTTTGCAAGACCATTTTGACCAATATTATTTTCAATGGCTTGGGGTACTCAAAACAGCAAACCCTCGAATTCATACATTTGCACATAGGGAATGATTCGCTCACGGAAAGACTCTGCTACACAATCCACGATTTTCTGCTCCAATGATCCTTTATTCTCAGACTCATCCTTGCCTCTGAAACCGTAGAAATCATAAAGCGTCGTCACCTTATCAAAGCTTTTAGCAAAATGGTTCAATTCCTTTCTGACCCGGGGTAAGTAAACGTCGCCACCATTCCTGCCAAGTAATAACGGCTCTGCATATATTCCGCGCATCTCTAAATGCGGGACCATAACCATCCGGACAAAACGCTCTTCTGTTGACCCTTCTACCGAAATTGCCAACCTCACCATGCCGGGCGACCTCCAAACAGGTTCTTAGTCCATAAATCGCCCATGCCATAGTCTTCCAACCAATGCTTAAGCGGTTCTGTTTCGAGTCGCCGAAAATGCGACACCCCTTCCTTTGCATCCACAACAATAAAATCTTCCGGCGCAAAAAGATTGGCGAAGGCTACCGACTGTGTAGAACAGATAACCTGTGTTTCCTTGGCCGTCGCGTGAATAATCTCTGCCAGCACATCCAATGCTGCCGGATGCAGCCCGAGTTCCGGCTCATCCAGAATAATTGTGTCCGGCCTGCGATCCTTAGGTTGCAAGAACAGCGTCGCGAGGAAGATAAACCTGGCCGTTCCGTCTGAAAGTACGTTGGCGCTAAATGGCGCATCACGCTGGGTGTGTGTCCAACGAAAAAGAATATTTTTATCCCCTTCTTCACCCGTCGGCTCGAGATAGAAGTCGTGAAAAAACGGCGCAACCGTCTTAATTGCAGAAACAATTTGCTGATAGGATCGTCTATCGCTCTCGGTCTTACTGGTTTTCAAGCGATAAAGAAACGGCGCAATATTTGCCGCGTCCTCTTCCAGGTAGTAATCACTTACCAGTTTTTTGGTCTTCTTGAACCGCGCCTGGCTACTGGTATCATCGAAGTGATATACACGGCACTTTTCGAGATATTCTTGCGTGTAACTTTTAACACCCTCACTATCCGCTTGTTCTCCGGAAACAAAACCGCTTTCTCCTTTTTTTGGATAAAGCTTCCAGAAATTGAATGATGAGTTAATCGTGCAGTATTCCTGGCTAAAAACCAAGGAGTCATCATCCAGATTCGGTGAAAACTCCACATGGTAGCCATTTATTCCAACTTGCAGATCAAACATCATCTGTCTGGTATGTTT
>JBOICY010000031.1:0-13817 GCA_050740335.1 Methylococcales bacterium
GCCGTGGCTCGGACTGCTGTGCGGAGCCTTATTAATTATCGGGCTCTGGGGCGGCTTAGTGGAGGCCCCGGCCGATTATCAGCAGGGTGACAGCTTCCGCATTATTTACATTCATGTGCCGAGCGCCTGGATGTCCTTGTTTATTTATATGCTCATGGCGGTGTGTGGAGCGATCGGTCTGATCTGGCATATGAAAAATGCGGAGATTATTGCAATCAGCAGCGCGCCGATCGGCGCGAGTTTTACTTTTCTGGCACTCGTGACCGGCTCCCTGTGGGGCAAGCCGATGTGGGGCAGCTGGTGGGTCTGGGATGCGCGCCTCACGTCCGAATTGATCTTATTGTTTCTCTATCTCGGCGTGATCGCGCTTTATGGGGCCATCGAGGATAAAAGGCTCGCCTCGCGGGCCGTCGCGATCCTGGCTCTGGTCGGCGTGGTGAACATTCCGATCATTCATTATTCGGTGGAATGGTGGAATACCCTGCATCAGGGCCCCACGGTCACCAAGTTCGACCAGCCCTCGATCCATATTTCGATGCTGATTCCCTTGCTCGTGATGGCCGCGGGCTTCAAACTGATCTATCTGATTTCGGTCTTGATTCGCGCGCGCGGCGAACTCGTCGAGCGCGAGAAGAACAGCAAGTGGGTCAGCGAACTGCTGGAGAATCCATGAATCTGGCTGAATTCTTTGCGATGGGCGGCTATGCCTTCTATGTCTGGACTTCCTACGGAATCGCGCTGGTGGTTCTGGCCTTCAATATCATCCAGCCCCTCATCCAGCAGAAACGGACCTTGCGCGCGATCCGGCAGAGGCAACAGCGGCATCGGGCCACAGGGCTTTCCGGATGAAACCGATCCGGAAACAAAGGCTGGTTTTGATCGTGCTCATGGTCGCCGGGGTCGCCGTCGCGGTCGGATTCGCGCTGAACGCCTTCAACGAGAATCTGATGTTTTTCTTTTCGCCGAGCCAGGTCATCGTGGGCGAGGCACCGCATGACCATGCATTTCGTCTCGGTGGCATGGTCGTGGACGGGAGCGTCAAACGACCCGGAGACGATCTCCTGGTGCGTTTCGACCTGACCGATTTTGAGCAAGTCGTGCGGGTCGAATATACCGGCATCCTGCCGGATCTGTTCCGAGAAGGACAGGGGATCGTTTCGAAGGGACGCTTGCGCGCGGACGGCGTATTCATCGCGGACGAGGTGCTCGCGAAGCACGATGAGAATTACATGCCCCCAGAAGTCGCGGACAGCCTGAAAAAAACGTCCAGATCGAAATTGCCCGAATGAGCCGTCGCCAAAACCGTAGGTCGGGTTAGCGCAGCGTAACCCGACGAAATCAACCGATCCATCAAGGAGCCCGTCATGATCCCCGAACTCGGACATTTCGCCCTGATTCTCGCTTTCAGCCTGGCTTTGATTCAGGCAACCCTGCCCATCATCGGGGCATTCAAACAGATTCCGGGATGGATCGCGGTCGCGTGTCCCGCGGCGCGCGGCCAGTTGTTTTTCTCGGGTGTAGCATTCGGCTGTCTGGCCTGGTCTTTCATCGTCAACGATTTCTCGGTGGCCTACGTGGCCAATAACTCGAATTCCGCATTACCCTTGGTGTACCGAGTCTCGGCGGTCTGGGGCGCGCATGAAGGCTCGCTACTGTTATGGGCCCTGGTTTTGGCCTTCTGGACTGGCGCGGTCACGCTGTTCAGCAAAGCGATTCCGGAAGACATGGTGGCCCGCGTACTCGGCGTGATGGGACTGGTCAGCGTCGGCTTCCTGCTGTTCATGCTGCTGACCTCGAACCCCTTCGAACGCATGATTCCTGTGCCTCTCGACGGCCAGGACCTGAACCCGCTGCTCCAGGATCCGGGACTCGCGATCCACCCGCCGATGCTGTATATGGGCTATGTCGGTTTCTCGGTCGTGTTCGCGTTCGCGATCGCCTCGATGCTGAGCGGGCAGCTCGACACGGCCTGGGCGCGCTGGTCGCGCCCGTGGACCAATGTCGCCTGGATCTTTCTGACCTGCGGAATCGCGCTCGGCAGCTGGTGGGCCTACTACGAACTCGGTTGGGGCGGCTGGTGGTTCTGGGATCCGGTCGAAAACGCCTCGTTCATGCCCTGGCTGGTCGGAACCGCATTGATCCATTCGCTCGCGGTCACCGAGAAACGCGGCAGTTTCAAGGCCTGGACCGTGCTGCTCGCGATCTTCGCGTTTTCACTGAGCCTGCTCGGGACTTTTCTGGTTCGCTCGGGAGTGTTGACCTCGGTCCATGCCTTCGCGACGGACCCCGCGCGCGGGCTTTTTATTCTGGTTTTTCTATCGATCGTGATCGGCGGGTCGTTACTTCTGTACTCGATCCGCGCGCCGCATATCAGGAGCACGGGCCAATTCGAACTGGTTTCCAAGGACTCCGCGCTGTTGATCAACAATGTGCTGTTGGTGGTTGCGGCGACCAGCGTATTCCTGGGTACCCTTTATCCGCTGTTTATCGATGCGCTCGGCATGGGCAAGATTTCGGTCGGATTGCCGTATTTCAACAGCGTATTCGTGCCTTTGACGGCGCCCCTTGCGGTTCTGGTGGGTTTTGCCGCGCTGATTCGCTGGAAGAAAGACAGTCTGCTGCGCTTGTGCAATGAGACAAAAATCCTGTTTGCGGTTAGCCTGGTGCTTGGAATTGCGATTCCGACCCTGTTGATGCCAGATTTCTCGCTCAAGGCCGCGATCGGAATGGTGCTTGCCGTGTGGGTCGCCGGGTCGGTTGTGTACGGCGTGGTGCAACGGGCTTCCGGCCAGGGGTCACGCTGGCTACGGCTCAAGAGTGTCCCGCGCGCTTTTTACGGGATGAGCCTCGCCCATCTCGGCGTGGCGGTGTTCATCACGGGGATCACACTGACCTCGAACTACAGCGTCGAAAACGATGTGCGGATCGAGCCCGGGGAAGAAATCGAGCTGTCCGGTTACCGCTTCAGGTTGGATGAAATGCGAAAATTCACGGGACCGAATTTCGTAGCGGATGAAGGGGTGGTTAGCGTATCCCGAAACGGAGAGCGTGTCGCTCTTCTGAAACCCCAGAAGCGAATTTACCGGGTGCAGCGAAGCCCGATGACCGAGGCCGCGATCGATGCCGGTTTATTCCGCGATCTGTTCGTGGCGCTCGGCGAACCTCTTGGCAAGCAGGGGGCGTGGAGTGTCAGGATTTATCATAAGCCCTTTATTCGCTGGATCTGGCTCGGTGCGATTTTTATGGCCCTTGGCGGCTTGGTTGCCGCGACGGACAAACGCTACCGCATGGCGAGGGTACCAAAAGCCGTCGAAGTAGGTGCAAATAAAGCCGGATTGCGCGCCGAGGCGGTGGGATGATCCGTTATCTGCTGCCACTTTTGATTTTTGCCGCGCTGGTCGTTTTTCTCGGCATCGGCCTCGGTCTGAATCCTCAGCAAATACCCTCTCCGCTGGTCGGGCGTCCCGCACCGCAATTCCGCTTGAAAGAACTGCATCACCCGGAGCGCTGGTTCGGACCGGCCGATCTCAAGGGAAAGGTTTGGATTCTGAACGTATGGGCTTCCTGGTGTGTATCCTGCCGCACGGAACATCCCGTATTGAACGCCTGGAGCCAGAAGGGCGATCTCATTTTAATCGGCCTGAACTATAAGGACGAGGCCGGTGAGGCATTGCGCTGGCTCGAGAACCTGGGCAATCCCTATACCCTGAGCGTGATCGACAACGAAGGCAAGGCTGGCCTGAACTGGGGCGTTTATGGCGTACCGGAAAGTTTCGTGGTCGATAAGAAGGGGATTATCCGCTACAAACAGATCGGGCCGATCAGCATGGAGAATGTCGAAACCATTTTGATTCCGTTGCTCGATCAGCTGCAAGGGGAGTCGACATGAGAAAAATCACGCTCGGCATGCTGATTCTGCTGGCCTGTTTCGTAAACGTAACGGCAAAGGTTGAAGTCCTCACCTTTTCCAGTTCCGAGCATGAAGCGCGTTACAAGAAAATGATCGCCGAGCTGCGTTGTCTGGTTTGTCAGAACCAGAACATCGAGTCCTCGAACGCCGATCTCGCTAAGGACTTGCGCCAGCAGGTCTATACCCGCATCGAGAACGGCGAGGCCGACGAGTCGATCATCGCCTACATGGTCGCCCGATACGGAGACTTCGTACTGTACAAACCGCCGCTCAATGCGACCACCGCGCCGTTATGGGTCGGGCCTTTTGCCTTGCTGGCCCTCGGCATCCTGGTCCTGGTCCGGCTGATCCGATCCCGGAAGATCGATGCAGCGATTCCGGAATCGGCCATCGAGCGGGCACGGGATCTGCTTAAAGACGACAACAAAGTGTCATGACCCTGTTCTGGACACTGGCCGCGGCGATGCTGCTGCTTGGACTCGCCTGGATCATCCCGCCTTTGGTGCGTTCGAAGAAGCGCGTGGCTTCCGCGCGCGAGCAGCATAATATCGAAATCGCACGCGAGCGGCTTCGGAGTCTGGACGAGGAATTCGCATCGGGCGCGATCGACCGGGAGCAATACGACCGCAGCCGTCTGGAAATCGAGCAGATCCTCGCGAGCGATCTGGCTTCGGGTTCAGACGGCAGGCGCGCCGACGAAACAAGCTATTCGGGCATCAAAAGCGCACTCGTGGTCGGTCTGACCGTGCCCTTGCTGAGCATCCTGATGTATGGCCTGCTCGGGAATTCCGAGGGTCTTCGCATCGAAGCGGGACTGTCATCCGCCGAGGCCGGCAACGGCGATCGGACGCCTTCGGTCGACGACATGGTCAACCGTCTGGCCGAACGACTCGAGGAAAATCCGGATAACCCCGAGGGCTGGCGTTTGCTCGCGCGATCCTACTCCGTAATGGAACGCTATCCTCAAGCGGTCGAAGCGCTGCGCCGAGCCCGGGGGCTGGTCGGTGACGATCCGAATTTGCTGATCGAACTCGCGGATATGATCGCCACGGTACAGGACGGCTCGTTTGACGGCCAGCCTGCCGAACTGCTCGCCAGGGTGCTGGAGAAATTCCCAGAGCATCCGGGAGGCCTTTGGCTGGCCGGACGCTCGGCGGTCATGGCGCGGGACTTAGCGCTCGCATTGAACTATTGGCGGCGGTTGGAAGCGGTACTGCCGAAGGAAGGCGAGGGCGTGGAAGCCGTTCGACTTGCGATTGCACGGGTAGAAGAAGCCATGGGTCAGCAGGGCGTCGCCGCGAAACCGGCGGCCGAGACATCGGTGAAGGATTCCGAACCGGAAACGACCGGGTCATCAGGACCCGAAATCAAAGTCACGGTGGCATTGGATCAATCCCTGTCATCCAATGTCGATCCTGACGATGCGGTATTCATCTATGCGCAAGCCACAAGCGGCCCGCCGATGCCTTTGGCAGTCACGCGCAAGAAAGTCCGCGATCTGCCGCTTCAGGTCACGTTGAACGATTCCATGGCCATGATGCCCGCGATGGCCCTGTCGAAGTTTTCCGAGGTCCGGGTGATCGCGCGGGTTTCCAGGACCGGCAATGCGATCCCGCAATCCGGGGATTTCAAAGGCCAGGTCGAAGCGGTTCCGGTCCAGGCAAGTGCTCCGGTGAAAATTCTGATTGCCGAGAAAATACCTTGAATCGCGTGCGGAATATCGATTCGCCGATTAGGGTGGAAAACGATCGGGAAGGATTCGAAACCCTGCTTCAAAATGACTGCTTTCGCGTGGAGCGAATCGTCTCCGAAGGTCATGCCACGCCCGAGGGGGAATGGTTGGATCAAGCCGACGACGAATGGGTCATCCTGCTACACGGCTCGGCGGGACTCACCGTGGAAGGCGATCCTGGGCCGATTGTTCTCAATCCCGGCGATTACCTATTGATCCCGGCCCATCAAAAGCACCGAGTGGAATGGACTTCCCCGACGGAGAAGACCTATTGGCTCGCGGTGCATTTCAACAATCCGTAAATCGGTGAATCTGCGGCGGTCCTGGCAGACAATTTCAAAACCATCGCGCCGTATGTTTCGCGCGCGAACCGATTCGCGGACCGCCTCAAAGCGAGAAGTTGAGCGAGCGGGAATTTTGCTTCTACGACTCGATGCACAATCGCGTACCGCTCAGCGGCGCGCTAACCGAGGCGCATCTCGACGCCTGGCGTTCGTTGAACCGGTCCAAAGCTCATTAGCCGGAATAGAAGGAGAGACGCCCGGCTATCCCCTGACTGCCAGCGATTGTGGGTTTCGGTGTACAATTTCCCCGGCGCCTCCTGTTGCATCGTTGGACAGAGGTTTCAAGTAGTACGGTCGCTTAGACACCTTCCGATCGTGAGATCGCGGAGGGGAGCCTCAGTTTTTTTAAAACACAGGAGACGAACACGCCAAACAGCGGCGCGCTCCCCAACTTAGGAGCTATTCTTAAATCGAATCAAGGGATGATCTAAGAATAGGGATCGAATCTACTCACTGGGGACCAAACAGACCCTGTAGACGCGATGATGAACGAGATTGTCATTCCAGGCTTATACTTGCTGTCCGGCATCTGCGCCTACGCCGCGATCAACCACTTTTCCATCGCGTTGCACCGGCCGCGCGATCGCGTCCATCTGCTGTTCGGCGGTATGTGCCTGTCGATGCTGATGTTTGGTCTATTCCAAATCCGGTGCTATCGCGCGGAAACCGTGGTGGACTTCGTTCCCGCGTTCAAGTGCAGCATCGCCGTCATAATGCCCTTCTTCGTCCTGTTTCTCTGGTTTGTCGCCGAGTATACCGGGGTGCGCCAGCGGCCCTTGTTGATGGGATTGAGCTTTCTGTACGCCGTGCTGTTCGTGGTCAACTTGACGCAACCCTACAGCCTCCAGTTCGAGGACCTTCAGGGGCTAGAGAGCTTGCGCCTGCCGTGGAACGAGACGCTGGCCAAGCCGGTGGGCCGCCTCAGTGTCTGGTTTCCATTCGCGGTGGTGCTCGTCTTATCGACCTACGGCTTCGAGCTATACGCCCTGGGCGCCTGCTACCGCCGTACCGGCAGGCCTACGATCCTGGTCATGTTGCTTGCCGTCGGCCTGTTCGTTTTGACATCAATCGAAGGAATCCTGGTCAGAATGTCGGTGATGGACTTCGTCTACCTGGGGCCGCTCGGCTATCTGGTCCTGGTCATCGCGATGAGCGTAACGCTGAGTGTTGAGACGCGAGAACGACTGCGAGACTCCGATAAGCGTTTGCGTTTCCTCGTGATGCAATCGCCGTTCAGCATACAAATATTCGCGCCTGACGGCCGCACGCGAATGGTCAATTCCGCCTGGCGGCGGTTGTGGGGGCTTAGGCTGGACTCTTTGGCCGAATACAACGTGTTCGAAGACCAGCAACTGATCGACAAGGGAGTCATGCCTTATGTTGAGCGGGGCTTCGCCGGGGAAGCAACTGAAATCCCAACCATTATCTACAATCCGGCCGATAATCCGGTATTGCGCGGCCCGGTTCGAGACCGCTGGATACGCGCTCATGTCTACCCCATCAAGGATGCAAGCGGTCGGGTATCGGATGTGATCCTCATGCACGAGGATGTGACCGAGAAGAAATGCGTAGAAAATGCCATTCACCAGATCGCAGCCGGGGTCTCAGGCGAAAGGGGTCAGCTTTTCTTCAGCCAATTGGTGCGGCACCTGGCCAGGCTGTTCGGCGCCGATTACGCCTTCATCGGCATGTTGGCGGAGGACCATCCCGAGGAGATAAACACCTTGGCGGTATGCGCCTACGGCGAAATTGTCGATAACTTCAGCTACGCGCTGGCCGGCACCCCCTGCGCGAATGCGGTCGGATGCGAAACCTGTATCTACCCGCAGGATGTCCAACGCCAGTTTCCCGCAGACCGGCTCCTTGCCGGGATGGGTGCGGAAGCGTATATCGGCAGGTCCCTGTTCAACTCCGCCGGGCAGCCTTTGGGCCTGATTGCGGTCGTCGCTGGCAAACCCATGCAAAACATCGATCCCGTGCAGGACATCCTGGGTATTTTCGCCGCCCGCGCCGCCGCCGAGATCGAGCGCATGCGCGCCGAGCAGACGTTACGCACAACCACCGAGCAATTACGCGCCACGATCGAGTTTACCCCGAACGTAGCCGTGCAATGGGTTGACCAGAACGGCCGCATAATGTTATGGAACGGCGCTTCCGAAACGATGTTCGGGTGGCGGAAAGACGAGGCGATTGGGAAGACGCTGGACCAGCTCATTCATACCCCGGAAGAGACCGCGGCATTCTTAGGCATCTGTTCCGAAATTCAGCGCACCGGCAAACCGAAAGGACCTGCCGAATATACCTTCAGGCACCGCGATGGAACGCTGCGCACTCGTATTTCGACCCTCTTTGGCTTGCCCGACGTTAAGGGACAGCCTCGTTTCGCCTGCATGGATGTGGACATCACCGAACACAAGCACGCCGAGGCCCGGATCCACCAGTTGGCCTATCAGGATGGCCTGACAGGACTGGCTAATCGGCACTCTTTGCAGGAGCACCTGGGGCAATCCCTGGAGGAAGCACGGCGTTCCGGACGGCAGGGCGCCATGCTGCTTATCGATCTGGATCACTTCAAGACCATCAACGATGCCTTGGGACATAATGTGGGCGACGAGGTCCTGTGTGCCGTGGCACTGCGTCTGTCCGGCACGGTGGGAGAGCAGGGCTTTCCGGCTAGACTGGGCGGTGATGAGTTCGTCGTGGTCATGGAAAACCTGCCGCCGGACGAGGTGGAGGCGGCGGTGGCGGCGGACGCGATGGCTCGAGAGATCGGCGCCAGCCTCGTTGCTCCGATCATACTCGGCGAACGCGTCTTTAACGTCGGCGTCAGTATCGGTGTGGCCTTGTTCCAGAACGGAAACATTACGGTCCAGGACATCCTGCGGCGTGCCGATATGGCACTGTACCGATCCAAGCAGCTTGGGCGTGGCAACATCCAGTTTTTTCTACCCTCGCTCTCGCTGCAAGCGGTGGCTGACCAACGGTTGCGCCTGGAACGGGGGCTGCGCACCGCGCTTGCAAATAACCAACTCGAACTGTATTTCCAGCCGCAGGTCACTGTCGAGGGGCGGGTATTCGGCGCCGAAACGCTATTGCGCTGGCGTCATCCCGAACTGGGCGTGGTTTCCCCGTCCAGGTTCATACCCGTCGCCGAGGAGACCGGATTGATCCATTCGATCGGTGAGTGGGTGTTGCGCCGGGCCTGCGACAGGCTCGCGGCATGGTCGCGGGCGGACACACGGTTTTCCGGTCATCTCACCGTCAACCTCAGCCCCTGGCAATTTGCACGCCCGGATATCGTTCAATCGATTCGCGGCCTGATTGCCGAGCAAGGGGTAAATCCCGAGCGCCTGGTTCTCGAGGTCACGGAATCCGCCCTGTTATACGATGTGCACGAAACGATCGAGAAGTTCACCGCGCTGCGATCGGCGGGGTTCAAAGTATCGCTGGATGATTTCGGGACCGGTTATTCGTCGCTCGCCTACCTCAAGGACCTGCCCCTCGATATCCTTAAAATCGACAAGGCATTTGTTGACGTGGTGGGGACCGGGCAGAAATATCCCGTCGTCGATACCATTATCACGCTGGGCCGGAACATGAATTTGACTGTCATCGCCGAAGGAGTCGAGACCGCGGCGCAATTGGACCTGCTCGTCAATTCGGGCTGCGATGGTTTCCAAGGCTATTTATTCTGCCGCCCGCTGCCCGAAGACGAGTTCCTGCGTTGGCTCCTGGCAAACACGCCAATGCCAATCCAAGGAATCGACATGGCATAACGATTGAAAACAGGATGGCGCGCCTCGATGGAGAAACATCGAAGCGCCTGTTTGAAACCCTGGAGGACTGGAACGCCTATTTAGAACGGCTCGCACCTCGATTTGATGAGGTGTCGCCATGAGTCTGGACCGCCCTGATCAAACCGCATCCGGAATTAGGGGAATATTCGGTAAATCCGCGTTACCGAAAACAGACCGAGCCAGGCAAAGAACCGCGCCCCCTTTCTCCCTACGCCTGACGGCGGACGAACGCGCCCGTTTGAATGAGCAGGCGGGCAATCAACCGCTCGGGGTATATATCCGGTCGCGTCTTTTCGGCAAGAATACGGAAATCCCTCGTCAAGTCCGGCGGCCTGGCTTGGATGATTAAAAGCTGGCGCTGGTCTTGTCAGAACTGGGCCCTCGCGGCTGGTCTCCAACATGAACCAACTAGTATAACGTTTCAATGAAATATATCTATTAAGCATTGAGCGGATCGAATTTCTTCCACCGATGTACAACCGGTGCGGCGTTGATTTCTGCAATGCCCTGCAGAATGCGATCCCGCAACTCTTCCCAAGATTGCACTCGAATATGACGGAGAAAGGTACGGGCCATTTTTCCAAACAAGGTTTCCACCAGATTCAGCCAAGACCCATGTGTAGGTGTGTGGATATATTTGAAACGATTGGGCCGGGTGGCCAGGAACGCTTGTGTCTCTTTCGAGATAGGCAGGCGGAATGATTGTCTGCCGAATCAGCCGGATTGTGCAATCGGGCGGGTAATAGGCGTCCAAGTCCTGCAACCGTTTGATGAATTCGCGGCTGCGATGACAAAGCAGCGGCCACGCCGACGCTCAGGGCCTTGCTGATCCATTTCGCTACGCTCTTGCGCGTCATGCGCTCCCCCTTCATGATGGCAGCAATGGTCTCGCCGCAGTAATACAACCACAACACCCGCGCTCGCTGCACCTCCCGCCAGGGTGCCGTCCGCGATTGACGGAATTCCTCAAGTAACTTGACTTCATCCGGAATCAAGACCAATTTGGGACGCGTCGATTTCCTGGCCTTCCCTTGGCATAGCATGACACAATCCTGGATAGATATATTTCATTGAAACGATATACTAGGCAAGGCTGCGAATATCGCCACGCTTGATTTTTCGGAGCCTGTTGTTAACGAGCTTCGGGATGCCTGCCGGGCAATCGGCCAGATGCGGGAAATGTTGATCGCGGCCCTTGGTCTCAAGCCGGAGGGCGGCGAATCCTCCTTCGCCAAGGCTATGGAGGACTGACGTGATCCTGGTCGGCAATCAGCGCGGCGGGGCCAAAGACCTAGCCCTTCATCTGCTCAAGGAAGAAAACGAGCATGTCGAGGTGCATGAAGTCCGGGGATTTGCGTCGCAAAATCTCGCGGCGGCGCTCACTGAATCCTATGCGATCAGCCGCGCCACGAAGTGCAGGCGGTATTTGTTTTCTCTCAGTCTGAACCCGCCGCCGAATGAAGACTGCCGGTTGAGGTATTTGAGTCAGCGATTGACCGCGTGGAGGAAAGGCTTGGCCTTTAGGGACAACCGCGCGCCATCGTCTTTCATGAAAAGGAAGGCCGCAGGCACTGCCACGCGGTTTGGTCAAGAATTGACACGGACCAAATGAAGGCGATCCCCTTGCCTTATACGAAAAGAAAGTTGCAAGAAATCGCCCGAGAACTTTATCTGGAGCACGGCTGGATCATGCCTCGCGGCTTTTCCGACTCGAAAGAAACCGATCCGCGCAATTTTACGCTCGCCGAATGGCAACAGGCCAGACGCGCCGGAAAGGACCCGCGCGCGGTTAAGGCCGCGTTTCAGGATTCCTGGGCGATTTAGGATTCAAAATCTGCCTTTATCGATGCGCTGAACGAGCGCGGATTTAAAGTTGCTCGTGGCGATCGTCGCGGGTTTGTCGCCGTCGATTTTCAAGGCGAGATTTACGCTATCGCAAAATGGGCTCGGGTCAAGACAAGGCAGGTCCGCGCCCGGCTGGGCGATGAGGAAGCTTTGCCTGGTGTCGAAGACGTCAAAAAACAGATCGCTGCGGAAATGCTCCCGGTCATGAACCGGCTCAGCGATACACTGGAGACGCAAGAGCAGGAATGCCGAGTCCTGTTTGAAAAAAGAGGGCAAGACCTCATCACCCGCCAGCGCGGCGAACGCCGCGTCCTGAACGAGCGACTTGAGCAGCGTCAAACAGTTGCACGCGAAGAACGGCAAAAGCGTTTCCGTACAGGTTTTAGAGGACTGTGGGATCGGTTGTCCGGTCGGTACAGCCGCATCGTGAAACAAAACGAACGGGAAGCATTCGAGGCTTTTATCCGGGACCGCGCTGAGAAAGAAGAGATGATCTTCCGGCACCTGGGCCAACGCAGAACTCTGAATGCCCTTCGAACCCAGGAGCGCAACGAGCATCAGCGTCAGGAACAGGACCTCCGGCAGGACGTTCAACACTATAAAGGCATGCTCTCCGAACTGCGCGAAGGATGAGTGGCATCGGGGCCACTATAAAACCACGCCAAATCATGTCGTTGCCTTCGACACGGCGGGCAAGGAAATCGGCGTCGTGTTTGCCCCGGAGACCCCGTTCGATACACCTCGGTTGATGGCTGAGCTTATCGAGTGGACCCGAACGGCATTGGAGGAGCGCCAGCTTCACCCGCTGCTGGTGATTGCGATCCTTGTTGTTGTCTTCCTGGAAATCCACCCGTTTCAGGATGGAAATGGCAGGCTATCGCGCATTTTAACAACCTTGCTTCTCCTGCGGTGCGGCTATGCCTACGTGCCCTACAGTTCGCTCGAAAGCGTGATCGAGCAAACCAAAGAAAGCTACTACATTGCTCTGCGCAAGACTCAAGGCACGATCCGCAGCGATGAGCCCGAATGGGGTCCTTGGGTTTCCTATATTCTACGCGCCTTACAACGACAAAAGCAGCGGCTTGAGAATAAAATCGAGCGCGAGCCGATTATGATTGATGCACTGCCCGAACTTTCCGTGCAAATTCTCGAATTGGTCGAAGCCCAGGGACGCTTGACGATCGGCCAGATTGTCAAATTGACTGGCGCAAACCGCAATACGTTGAAAAAACATCTAAAATTGCTCGTGGCTGCAAAGCACCTGACGCAACACGGCACCGGGAAAGGCACTTGGTATGGCAGGACCTGAAAGGATGATGAAAAATCAATCGGACAGAATTATTTCGATGAGAAAGGCCAATAGCCGTGAGCAAAAAATCTATCAAAAGCAACTTGAAACGAATTGATGCCTTGAAAGACCGGGATATTGATTATTCCGACAACTCGGCGCTGGACGATCGTTTTTTCGCCCGGACGACGGTGGATTGGCCACCCGCTAAAAAAACAACTGACCCTGAGGCTGAACGAAGATGTTCTGGACTGGCTGAAAAAACAGGGCAAGGGCTACCAGACCAAGATCAATGCGATCCTGCTGGCCTATGACGAAGCCCACAAAAACACCAATGATGCTCGCCGTTAAAGCGGCGCAAGTGAATAAAAAATTCTCCAAGCGTGGCGAATACATGGCCGTTGTCGGCGATGAAAAATTCAAGGAAGGCTCAGGACCACCCGCCGATGAAAACCATCATCGATTACCCCGCATTCCTCGCTAGTTGACAAGGCCCAGATCATCGGTCGAGGGGCGCGGCAATGGTTCTCCTGCCAAGGGCGAACGAGCCGAAGGTCTGACCTTTGTAGATACAGTTGGACGAACCGCGTCTTGCGGACTGGCCCGTGACGGCAAAGACGCTGCCGTGAGTGCCTATAACCCGCAAGGGATGGAAGCCGAATGGCCGAGAGTGCCACAGGCGGGCTCGGTGCATAAGAGACCGGCCCGGCTTCAGGCCAGACGCGCCCTTCAGACCACGCCAATAAAGCGGCCATTATATCGGTCATTTAAGTGCTGTTAGCAACAAATAGAAATGTCCGGTTCTGTAGCAAATAAACTGTCCGCTTTTAGATCTAAAGCGGACCCCATTGTCAAGCTATTTCTTGTGTTCGAAACAAATTGTTGTTGTATCTAAAAAAAC
>JBOICY010000032.1:0-15546 GCA_050740335.1 Methylococcales bacterium
GGTACCGGTCATTTTTCTCCGGGTTGCGGGAACCTTTGCGCGGATGCGTTTCAAAATCCGATTGCGGAACTGAATCCGGGCTTTGTCCCGGAATCGATCGGGAGCACTCGCCCGTCGATTTTCCAGGAAGTGAAGCCTTTTCCCGACCGGCTGTGCCGAAACTCAGGCTCCAGCACGCAAAATCACCAGCCAAGACCCCAAATGCGTGGCGCGCAGCGAAAATGATTTCTCGAGTGCGTCCAGCACTTCCGTTGCATCGATCGGAAAAACGCCACTCACGCGCAACTGTGCGATCTCGTTGCCTTGCAGCAGAATTCTGGCCTTGCTATACCGATTGAGTTCGGCAACCACGGCAGCCAGAGACTGGTCTCTGAAAATAAGCTTGCCTCGCTTCCAGACGTTGATGCGGTGCAGGTTCGCGGAAGCCGGTTTGCCCAATTTGCCATGGCCGTCATAGTGCAACTGCCAGCCTTCTTCGACGCGCATGGGTTGCGATTCGAGAGCGCCGGGCAGGCTAACGGCCACCGCATGCTCGCTGACACTCACATCCACCTCGCCGGAGGTCTGTTCAAAAACCTCGAACACGGTTCCCAACGCGAGAACCGAGGTATTTCCGGCTTCCACATCGAAGGGGCGACCGGCATCCCGGGCAACCCTGAATTCAGCCTGGCCTTTCTGCAACACAATCCGCCGCCGATCGGCGGACCAATCCAGCGCAATGGCGGACTCGGTATTCAACAGTACGCTACTTGCATCGGCCAGGACCACTCGTTTTTGCTCGCCGGCCTGGGTCGAATAATCGCTCATTAGCCAATCCGATACCGGGTTCCAGGCTATAAACAAACCGAGGACCAAAGATGTCGCGACGGCCAGCCCCCGGTTCCATAACCCGCGCCGAACCGACTTGGCGGGTCGGGCCGCGGGGTTGAGTCGGGATGGCACATGGATCGTATGAGAACTCTTAAGCGCCCGGACCGCGCCATCCCACAAGGCCTCGGCATCGGCATAGGCTTTCCGGTGCGCACGATCCTGTTGCAACCAGCGATCGAAATCGCGGCGCGTCTTGGCACTGACCGATCCCGACCGCATCAACACCAGCCAGTCGATCGCCACATCGGCAAGCGTTTCGCCAGCGTTTTCGGGTTCGGTAGGCATCAACAAGAAATGGATACACGGAAAAGACAGCAACGATAAACCAATGCCGTGCGGAAATAAACCGTTTTGCCACTCAGTGCCGGTCACGGCGGGCTCGGCAATGTTTCAGGGTATTGGCGATGCGCTTGCCGATAACCCGTTCGGAAACCCCCAAACGGCCGCCGATTTGCGCGTAGGTCAGTCCCTCGATCGCGCTTAAATAAAATGCGTTGCGACTCTCTTCAGGCAACTCGTCCAATGCGGCACCCACGCGCTCCAAGTCTTGCAATACCATCGCGCAATGCTCTGCGTCGGGGGTATTGCACGGGATGGACTCCAATGAATCCGATGCTTCATGGGTGCGGGGAGCATAGCGGTCGCGTACCGATTGCTTGCGTATATGATCGACACTCAGATTGCCGGCAATGAGAAACGCGAGTGCGCGGCGATTTTGCGTTGGAGTCCGTTGCTCGCAAAACAACAGCCGCAGAAAGGTTTCCTGGGTCAAATCTTGCGCGGTTTCGCGACATTTCAGGCGGCGATGGAAGAAAGCGATCCATTCATCCCGGATTTCGACAAAGAAATGACTGAATGTTTCCGAACTGGAAGTCATACGATAAAAGTGCTGCGAGAACGCTGGATTCAAGCCGTTTGCCGGCAACGCGGATCCATCCGGTAGGCGAAAGTTTTGCCATAATCAAAACACAATGAAATATCATTGGCCTATATACAATCGCAATTTCTGTCAAACCTGCCAATGCCGCTACTGTCGCACAGTTTTTCGATCCGAATGCCGGCAATCGTACGTATTTGCGGAATATATTTTCTCAGATCTCCTCATCCCAAACCTATACGACGAATCTCGATTTAACGGGTAACCTGGAGCTTTGGGGAACAAAACACCAAACGCTGGTCGGCTTCGATTATTTACGGTCAACCGGCACCTATCTATCCCACGGAAACTTTCAGGCACCAGTACCGGGCCTGGAAATCGATATTTTCAATCCGGTGTACGGTATTGATCCTTCCTTTTACGCGACCGCACTGGCGAAGCCTTTTCCCGCCGGCGCTAATCATAGCTTTTTCAGGAATGAATGGTATGGCGTTTATGTCCAAGATCACATTACACTCTGGGATTCTCTCCATATTCTGGGCGGAGGCCGCCATGATTGGGCGACAACCGGCCGGGGCGATGGCGCTTCGTTTCGCGCCGCCGAAGCGGCCTTGCCTTCACGAAAGGATACTGGCTTGTTCACGAGTGGGCATTCTTTATCAGCCTTGGGCGTGGGCATGTTCGCCGTCGGGCAACGCCAAGGCGATAACGAAAATACCTTTGCTTTACCGGGATATGTCCGGTTGGATGCTTTTACCAGCTATGCTTATCAACTCGGCAATTCGCGTTTGATTGCTCAATTCAATATACGCAATCTGTTGAATAAAACCTATTACGAATCCACCGATCCTTTTCTTAATGCACCGCCGCGTGTCGGCATTTATCCTGGTGCGCCGTTGACGGCGATGGGTTCAATCCGTTTGGAGTTTTAGCGGGGCAGGTTGGGATGCGCGTTACGATTGCGTGGAGATATATGGCTCCTGCAATATCAGCATACGGCCGTACGGCGGATCATGTGTAACGGGTAAGGCGGATTCGCGCAGCAATCCGCCATGATTCGGAGCGATGAGCCGGATCGCCTCCCCCACGGTCTTTCGGAGTGCTGCGGCGTTTTCTGGCATCGGCGAGGCCGCGTAGGGGGCATAGGGTGGAACGGCCGTACCGCCTTGATTCGAGCAGATGTACCGGCCGTGGTTGTTTCCGGCCTCGATGTGGCGGCGAGGCGGTCTTGGCGGATTGTCGCTGCGCTCCGAATCCGCCTTACGTTCTTGTTTTCGCGTCATTTCACAATTGCGAGAAACGGCCGTACGGCGGATCACGTTTAACGTGTAAGGTGGATTCGCGCAGCAAGCGTAGCCCGGATGCAATGAAATGGAATCCGGGATGTTCGAAGGCCCGAATTTCCCGTATTCCGCTACGCCGCATACGGGCTACGGAGCTAACATACAACCTGCGTAACCCGCGTAACGCGGAACCATGGACGGGTTCCCCGGATGGGAAACGGCCCATGACGCCGAATGTTGATTTCCCGGAGACCAGTCTATAGACTGGTCTCTATTAAAACATCTGTCACGAGGCAAGCCATGAAGATTGAAATCGGGTCTTACGAAGCGAAAACGAGACTCCCGGAATTGTTGCGTCAAGTGAAAGCCGGCAAAAGCTTTACCATCACCAACCGGGGTGAAGCCATCGCGGATTTGACGCCCAGCCCGGGCAACCGGGACAAGGATAAAGTCGCCGCCGTGGAGAAACTCAAGGTATTCATGGCGGCTGAACCGGTATCCGGAGTCGATGTGAAGGAACTCATCGAAGAGGGACGCGCTTGAGCTTTGTGCTCGACAATTCCGTCACCATGCGCTGGTTCTTTGGTGACGGCAGCCCCCAGGAACTGATTTACGCAGGCGACGTGCTGGAAGCGATGAAGTGCAATAGAAACTATGAAGGACCGCTATCATTTGTTTATCCTCTTTGTTTGGTTGAAAACTCTAGGATATCCGATAGCGGTCCTTCATAGTTTCTATGGCTCTGCGGTGCATCCGGGCGACGAAATGCGAATGGCTTGGATGGAAACTGTAAAATCAGTTTCTCGCACCGGCAACATCACACGAGGATGCTTGTATAATAATAATTGCTCCCGTCCTGTATGTATAACCGACCGCAGGAGCGGTTAATTACGGGTTCCCGCACACGAGGGTGAAAACCCGATAACCGAGAAAAGCCATGCTACAAACCATCGAAGCCATATTGGAACCTTCCGGAGAAGTACGATTGCTGGAACAGGTTCATGTTTCCACGCCGGCGCGGGCCTTGCTGACCATACTCGAAACACCCGCCAGTTCGGAACGCGGCGTTGCTGTGGCATTATTAAAACGCCTTCGGGACAATCCGTTACCACAAGAAGGTCGTCGGAGCGAGGCGGAAATCGACACGCAAATCGAACAGGAAAGAAACGCCTGGGAATGACGCAGGATTTGATTTACCTGGATTCGTGCCTGGTGATTTACTTTATCGACGAGCATCCGCGCTTCGGACTTGTGATCAATCATGCCATGGAATCCCACTTGAAGATGCGGTTTTGCATTTCGCCCTTGGTCGAACTGGAATGTCTGGTAATGCCTTTGCGGCAACGCAATCAAGCCTTGATCAAGCGCTATGAAATGTTTTTTGAGGATTATGTCTGCCTGGAAATTAACGCCTGCATTTACCGGAAAGCCGCGGAACTTCGCGCCCGCCAGCGATTGAAAACTCCCGACGCCTTGCACCTTGCCACAGCCCAAAGCCACGGGTGCGCGGCGATTTGGACTAATGACGAGCGCTTACATAGCATCGCAGACCGGCTGGCAGTGAATGTCCGGGCCCAAGCAAAACAATCCGGGAATAGCCGACAGGGATCTTTAACCCGCGTAAGATACTCTGTTCAAAGTCAATCAATGGTGGGGAGAATTCTGATGAATGATGACGAGATAGACGACATCCGGCGTATTCGCCAGCAGATTGCTAGTCGGCACGGGCATGATGTTAAACAATTGGCTTACTACTACCGCCAGCTTGAGCAGGAATTAAGAAAGTCAGGGAAGTATCGATTTGCCGATAAAAAGCGCGGTAGGGGCGAATACGAGAAAGTGCCACAAACCGCTACCTAATCCGCGGAACCATGGACGGGTTCCGCCGACTGGGAAATAGTCACCACGCCAACTGTTTACGCTGGCAGAAAAGCTACAATGTGGAAAGCGGGCCGTTGGCAACAAGTGGTTCCCGGAAACTTGAATAAAAAGGTAACTATTCAGATGGATTCAAATCATCCATTTATTCACCACTGAGTGCACAGAGAACACAGACAGCGAGAAGATCACGAAGATTCGGAACAAATCGGTAAGGACTGCCATGAGTTGTAAAGCGAAACATTTGAACAATCTCTGTGATCTCTGTGTCTCTGCGGTGAATAGTAACGATTTCTTAACCGGACACTGGTGATTGATTATGTCGGATCGACCGCCGAACCGAATTTTGTGGCATAATTCAAAACCGTCCGGGACCCGATAGGCAAGGATTAACGGTTGTTGCCGAGATTCCCTTGAAAACTTTCTGGAATTCCGCGGTCTCTGAAAGGATCGCTAAAATTGATTACGAACAACGATCGATTTTTCGAGAAGGGGTGAATGCTTTTGCCCGAACCGTACCTTTCGACTCTTGACGGAATTGCTCGGAGCCTTCCTTAAAGTCAGTTGACCAAAACACTCGTGACGATGATAACTGAGTCAAGTAGACAACCATCCCACCGCGGTACTCTGCCGAGATTTCGAGATCTGATGCACGGATGCCGCGATAAGATTTCGAAGCGTTTCGCTGTTTTGTTTAAGGGTATGCTGGATGAAGTGGACGAAATTCTATTGAACATCGCCGACGACGCGACCAGCGATACCGCCAGAACAACCGTTTTCGAGACAATCCAGGAGATCCAACTCCGGCGCTTAACGATCGAACAGGATTTTTATCATGCGATCGCGGAGGGTTTCCAGAATTTCGACCGGGGGAAAATCGGAACCACGAAGGAAGAACAGTCGTCGAGAAAACTTGGACAATTATCGTTGGTCAATAAAGACGATTTTGAGGTGACGGTCGAAATTACCACGATTGTCACCAATGCACAGAGTAAATTTTCAGAACAACTCTACGCTCTGAACCATCGTCTCGCGGTCATTAACGGAGGTACGAAACTCGGCGAGCGCAGCGCCGCACTGCCCGCCGGCCCGATGCATCTTTGCGAAGCCTTGCTGATTTCAGTCGATTCTTTCGGATTGCCGCTCGAACTAAAGATTCCGTTGCTGAAGTCATTTCATCGTTGTATAGCGAGCGAAGCCGGGCCCATTTATGATGAATTCAACTCGATCTTGGCCAGGGCTGGGGTCCTGCCGAATTTGACGCTAGGTATTCCCGGCGCGGGCGGCTCCTCGAGACAATCCGGCGAAGACCTTCCACACCCAAAGCCTGTCGAGAACAAAACTTCCGCGGCGGCAAAACCAGCCGCGCCACCGGCCGCTGGCAGGCAGGCGGCGCCCGCCGGCTCGGCCGAACAAATTTTAGCCGGCCTCACCGGATACGATCCCGGAATTCCGGAAGATGAAGAACTCAAGCAGGCATTGTTCGAGGGGATCAGTCGGATTCTCGCGCAACGCAGGCACGGTCGCCGGTTCAGCGCGGGACCAATCAGACCCGGATATGCAGGAACGGTGATTCAAGAGGGCATCAGCACGACGAATCTCGCGGAACTGGTTCTGGAATTGAATCGCTTGCAGCAGTCCAGCGTTCCCTATGTCGCCATGGCCGATCCGAATATTCATACAGTCCGTGATTCGTTCGCGGCGCAGATCGAAAAACTCGGCGAGATACTATCGCGGCAACAGATCGCCACGGCGGATGCCGATGTCATCGATCTGGTGGGCATGCTGTTCGAAATGATCCTGGACGACGACACCCTGCCGGATGCGGTCAAAGCGCTGCTGAGCCATTTACACACGCCCTATCTCAAAATCGCGGTGCTGGACAAGAAATTCTTTGTGCGCGGGCAGCATCCCGCAAGGCGGTTGTTAAATGCGATGAGTCAGGCTGGGAGCTTGTGTAGCGGCGCGGATAGCTCGAGCCTCGGCATCATTTCCAAAATGCGCGACATTGTGAATAGAATTGTAAAGGACTTCCAGGATAATACAGAAATCTTCTCTCCACTGCTCGACGAGTTCACCGCATTCATGACCGCTTATCACCGACGCTCGATTTTGATGGAAAAACGTGCGGTCGAGGCGGCAAAAGGGCGGGAAAAATTACAGTCGGCGCGGCGCACGGTTTCCCACGAAATAGTCAACAGACTCGTGAATCACAGCACCCCGAAAGCGGTCGAATCCTTGTTGATGGGACCATGGGCCAATTATTTAGTGATTACCTTGCTGCGTTCCGGAGAGCAAAGTCAGGACTGGTCATCGGCCTTGGAGATTACCGATCAGCTGATCTGGAGCGTGGAACGAAAGATTAACGAGGAGGACAGGAGCCAGTTGAGATTGAAGTTGCCTAAAATCGTCGATAGCGTGAAAGCCGGGCTGGAAATTGCCGGAGACATCGAATCCGATGTGGAGACCATGCTCCGGGGCCTCGAAGCCTGTCATAAAGCGGCCTTGGCCACTCCGAAGAAAGCCGATTCGGCAGCCGCGCAAAAGCCTGAAGCGAATCCTGTAGCAAATCCTCCGATTTCCGAACCAGTTCCGGAACCGGTGGATTCAACCGAGGAACGGCTCGAACAATTGAAAAACATCATACCGGAAGAATGGCGGCAGGCTTTCTCCGAGGATGTCGATAATCAACCCGCCAAGACCGCGATCAGTACCGAACGGCGGACTTTGATCGATTCATTGAGACAGCTCGAATTTGGAACCTGGTTCGAGTTCTATGACGAAGACAAGGAAATTTATCATCGTGGCAAGCTGGCCTGGATCAATACGACCACCTCCAAATATATGTTCGTAAATCAGGGCGGACGTCAGATTGCGGTAAAATCCTTGCCGGACCTTGCGGACGACCTCGAGCAGGGGCGCGCGAAAATTATCGACACGGAGCGGCTCCCGTTTGTGGACAGGGCCTTGAAATCCATACAGGAATTATTGAAAAAGGAGTTTAGTACATAGGCTGGTCTTGGATCGGAAACGAGCGAAAACCAGCCCGGCTCAGGATGAGCCGGCATTTTCAACGGATGAAAGCCATTGGAAATGGAAGGAACCGGAGAATCACATTTTCCGGTTCCGACCAGGAAACATCCCGGGGAAGGGTGTTTCCGGATGACCACCGGGCGGCTCGAAACGCGTGGCAATAATCCATCCAGCGCTGCGTTGTTCCGCTTTGGCTTCATCGCGGAAAGCCAGAGACTGGAGTCGCGGATTACAGATGGTCATTGATCAGCCGGTCGATCCGGGTGATCATCTCCTCCGAGATGTCGATAATCTGGATGCCGATCCATTTTTTATTCGGATCCATGCGAGCGTCTATCCAGAGTATCTCGCCGCCGAAAGTGATCGGCTCTTGATTGCCGCAATATTCGGGAAAATCAATCCGAAACTGGTAAACTGAATTGGATTTGATATCCAACTGTGTGACCAGCATGATGCCGCCCAGGGAAATGTCGACCAGGTTGCCTAAGTATTCTTCGGTATTCAAATCGAACACTTTAAGGATCTTCGCGGTCTTCTTACGGGGGTATTTTCTCTTCTCTTCTTCGGTACTATTCATAATCGAACAAAATACATTATCGTAGGTATACTGTAATACCTGGACGGAAAATTCCAAAACAATTTTATTATAGATGCTTTCCGGTTGATGGCAGTCCGGCTGGCAGGAGTTTTCGTGGTTGTCTGTTTCCACTGTCGGCGAGCCCTTTTTTTCAAAGCAACACGCGATCGTACAGAAAGATTCGCTTCCGGTGATCGATTCAGCCTTCGACCCGATTCCGGTAGCGGTCCCACGAAAGTTCGAACTGACATCGTTTTCGTCTGGTTATACGATTAGCCGCTGTTGAAACCACCCGGGCAGAAAGACAAACCTAATGTCAATTATCCACGATCCGAACCACAATCCAAAACGCTTATTGTCGGCCGAGAACCCTTTCGTTGCCTGGTTCGATCGTACCATTCTCGATCTCGGCAGACAATGCAGACTCAGTTATCTGCCGCCGCTGATGGTTTATCTGTCGGCTGGCACTGCTGAACCCGGTCGTTTCGATACTCGGCGTGCTTTATGCGGCCTGGTTGAGGCATCGGAGTGCCTACCGCCTGGCGGCGCAGGGTTTCGAGTCCGATCAGATTGAACGGATGCTGGATCACCCGATCGATCTACGGATTATTCAGTTTCCGGGATTCGAGACACCAAAACCTTATCCACGCGATTGCCGTCCATATCCATGACTTCGAATCGCAATCCATTGAATTCGAAATGGTTGGTGGCTTTGGGGACATGTCCCAGGTGAAACATCACAAAACCGCCCACGGTGTGAAAATCGCCCGTGTGCTGATCCGGCAGTTCCACCAGAGCGAGGAGTTTCTTCAACCGGTCGATATTTACCAGTCCATCGATCAACCAGGAGCCATCTTCCCGTTGAGCGATCTCCGGCCGTTCTTCGCCGGTCGCGGAGGGCAGATAGCCTACGATGGCTTCGAGCACATCGCCCAGGGAGACCAGTCCTTCGATCTCGCCGTATTCATCCACGACCAGCGCGGTGTGGAGATGGGACGCTCGAAACTGTTCGAGCAGTTTCATCAGGGTCAGTGAATCCAGCACATAAAGCGCCGGGTCTGCGATGGCCTTCCAATCGAGCCGATCGCCCATTAATACACGGTTCAACAGTTCCCTGGTTTTCACTACACCGATGACATCTTCCAGGCCATTTTCGCACAACGGCAAAATCCAGTGATGGTGATCGAGGATGCGCTGGCGGTTTTCGTCGAAAGTCTTGTTCAGGCCGAGAAACACGATCTCCTTGCGCGGAGTCATGATCGAGCCGACCTTGCGGTCATCCAGACGCAGGATGTTTTCCATAAAATTCTGCTCGGCCTCCTCGAATACCCCTTCTTCGGTTCCCTGTTCGAACAAGCCCTTGATTTCCTCCTCGGTAATCGACGGTTCGTTTCTTGGTTTCACGCGCAACAGCCAGAGAACGAACTCCGTCGACAGGCTAAGAGTTTTCACGGCAGGTAAAGCGGCCAGGGAGAGCCAGTGCATCGGCCTTGCAATCCAGGAGGCAACGCCTTCGGGATTATGGAGGGCAAGCCGCTTCGGCACGAGTTCGCCGATGATCAAGGAAAGATAGGTGATGGCCACCACGGTGATGACCAGACTCAACTCTTCCGCATAGGGTTCAATCTGCGGGATGCGTGCGAAGTAGGGTTGCAGCGGCTTGGCGATGGCATTCTCACCCAAGGCGCCGCTCAGGATGCCGATCGAGGTGATTCCGACCTGGATCGTGGAAAGGAAGCGGGTCGGTTGCTCCGCGAGATCCATCGCTTTGGAGGCGCCGTGGTGACCCTTCTCGGCCCATTGCTGCAGGCGGATCTTGCGCGCCGACACGATAGCCATCTCGGACATGGCGAACACGCCGTTCAGAACGATCAACAACAGAATCAAACCGAAGTCAGAACCCATTCACGATACTCAATTACTACATTAATACTGGGTTGGATTTACCCTGGGTTCAGTCATGTACCCCCCGTGTATTACGGAGTCAAGCCCGCGCTGACCGCCAGGGTCCGGTTCGCGGTCTCGCGGGCTTGGTTCGCGAGCATTGAAAAGCCCGCAGTTATGGGCCGTCGCGGCTCTGGCATTCCTAGCCATTATGCGATTCGATACGCCATTTCGCGGCTACGGTTTCAGTTCGAAACCGGCCCTCCCTTTGAGCCATCATTCCGCCAATACGCAATCGAGGCTGTTTATATTTACTATTCGTTTCGCCGGCATCGGATTTCGAAACGCTATAGTTGTACCGTAATCGCTTTGGTCTCCAAGTAATTTTCAAGCACCGCCTCGCCCATTTCACGCCCCCAACCCGATTGTTTATAGCCCCCGAACGGCAGGGAGGCGTCGAATATATTGTAACAATTCACCCATACCGTACCGGCGCGTATTTTTGCCGCCAAGGCGTGTGCCTTGCTGACATCCCGAGTCCAGATTCCGGCCGCGAGGCCATAAACCGAATCATTCGCCTGCTGCAATAGAGTTTCATCAAGCCCCTTGAAGGGCACCGCGCAGACCACGGGGCCGAAAATCTCTTCCTGCATCACCTGCATGTCCGATCGAACATCCACGAGCACGGTCGGTTCGATGAAATAACCCGCGCCATCCAATTTTCGCCCGCCGACCACCGCGCGAGCGCCGGAGTTACGGCCGATGTCCAGATAGTTAGAGACCCTTTTTTGTTGAATTTCCGAGACCATGGGACCCATTTCAGTCTTGGGATCAAGACCCGGTCCCAAATGAATGTTCCTCGCGAATTCCGATACGCCTTCCACGACCCGGTCGAATACGCTTTCCTCGATGTACAGCCGGGAAGCGGCGCAGCAGCACTGGCCGTGATTGAAAAAAATAGCGTTTGCGGAACCCGGAATCGCCACATCCAGATCCGCGTCCTTGAAAACGATGTTCGGGGATTTCCCGCCCAGTTCCAGAGACACCTTTTTAAGATCGTTCGCGGCCGCCTTGACTATCAGTTTGCCAACCTCGGTCGATCCGGTAAATGCGACTTTGTCTACACCGGGATGTGCCGCCAGCGCGGCGCCCGCGGTTTCCCCGAATCCTGTGACGATATTGACCACGCCTTTCGGCAATTCCGCCTCCTGCAGGACTTCGGCCAGTCGCAACGCGCTCAGAGGTGTTTCCTCCGCGACCTTTAACACGACGGTACAGCCCGTCGCCAGGGCAGGCGCCAGTTTCCATGCGGCCATCAACAGCGGGAAATTCCAGGGAATGATCTGGCCGACGACGCCGATCGGTTCCGGACGGGTATAGGAATGATATTGAACACCCGGGGTATAAATGCAGCCAAACGAAAGAGTCCTGCCGTGGATCTTGGTGGCCCACCCGGACATGTATTGAAAAATATCCGCCGCCAGAGCAACGTCGGCGGCTTTGGCTACGCCAATGGGTTTCCCGTTATCAAGGGATTCCAGTTCGGCGAATTCGCCGGCGTATTGGCTGATCAAATCACCGATGCGCCAAATGATCCTGGCCCTCGCCGAAGGCGACATGCTGGCCCAGGGTCCAGTTTCGAAGGCCTTCCGGGCCGCGCATACGGCGCGATCGATGTCGGCTTTTTCGCCTTCCGCGACCTCGCAGATGACTGCCCCGGTGGCCGGATTATAGACCGGGAAGGTCTTGCCGGACTCGGCCGTTACCCAATCCCCGTCGATGAACATTCTCTTCGGTTCGCGTATGAATCCGGCTGTCGCCGCTTGTAGATAAATCTCTCTGGGTACCGCGCTCATGGGTAATTCCTCCGTAATCGATGGTTGATCACTGGTCAATTCGAGGTAAGTCGTTGATTGTTCCGGGGCAGGTGTTTTGAAAGCTGACCGCGTTTCCTCGCTCGTCCAATCCGAGCGGTTGCGATCGATTGCGCCAGTTTAGATGAGATAAGCCGGGGTGTTTATAGACTTCGCGTGCCTTACCCACGGATAGAAAGGATCCGATCATTGCAATAAGCTTTATTAGACGCGTGATTTTTTTGATTGTCAATCGGACAAAAAATAGTGTCGAGAACGAGCAAACGATCCGGGTTTAATGAACGACGTCCTCATCCGTGGCGCCGGTGTCGGGGCTTAAGTAAAAATAAGTTGAACAATCGTTAATTTAAATCCTCGGTGTCCGCTCCGTCATGGCCGCTCGAATCGAACCCGCGTTCGATTTCGCCTTTCCGGCTCAGTTCCCGTTTCAATATTTTTCCGGATGCGTTCTTGGGCAGTTCGGAGACGCGATGGAACTTCCGCGGAATCTGGTATCGTCCCAGATGTTCCCGGCACCAGCGCCGGATCGCGGTTTCATCCAACCCGGACCCTTCGGCAACCACCACATAGGCGACCGGGATTTCGCCGTGCGTGGGATGCGGCTCTCCGATCACAGCCGCTTCAAGGATTCCCTCCAGCCGGTACAGGACTTCCTCGATAATCCGCGGATAAACATTCATTCCGTTCACGATGACCAGATCCTTCTTGCGATCGACAATGCTGAAATAGCCGTCTTGATCCTCGCTGCCCAAGTCCCCGGTCAGCAACCAGCCGTCCCGCATGACTTCGGCGCTTGCCTCGGGCAGATGCCAGTAACCACGCATCACATTCGGTCCGCGCACCGCGATTTCACCGACTTCGCCGGTCACAACCCGGGTGCCATTGTCGTCGACCACTTGCATTTCGACACCGGGAATGGCCAGTCCAACCGTTCCGGGCCGGGTTTCTCCGTCGACCGGATTGAGGCAAGTCACGGGAGAACATTCGGTGGGGCCGTCGCCCTCGTAAATTCGGGTTCCGAATTTCGATTCGAACTGTTGCAGCACACTCACGGGCAATGCCGCGCCGCCGGACACGCAATAACGAATGCTTTGAAACAAACCGGTTTGGTCATCGTCGACGCGTAACAGCAGGCTGTACATGCTCGGAACTCCGAGAAAAATCGTCGCCCTGGTTGCGGCGATTCTGTTCAGGACCTGTACCGGCTCGAATCGGGTCATCGGCACAAAGGCACAGCCATGGGCGAGCGAAGACAGCATACCCACGGTCGCGGCAAAAGCATGGAACATGGGTAATACCAGCACAATCACTTCACCGCCGGGCCTCCAGCGCAGCACTTTCAACACGCTCCAGACATTCGCCGATAGATTGGCATGACTCAGCATCGCGCCCTTGGGTTTCCCGGTAGTTCCCGAGGTATAAAGAATCACGGCCAAATCATTGCCGGGATCGAATGCGATCCGGGCCAGGGGCTTTTCACAGGCCAGCACCTCGTTCCACGCAATCACACCGGGCCGGCTTGCTCCCAAAGTGATCGAGACCGTTAAGCTGCCCATCTCCTGCCTTACGATCGAGGCCGACTCCTCGAAGGAGTCGTGATAAATCAACGCACGCGCTCCGGCATCGTTCAGGATGAACTGAATCTCAACCGGTCTGAGCAACACATTGACCGGTACTACGGTCGCGCCGGCCTTGAGTATGCCGAGATAGGCGATCGCGAACTCGACGCAATTCACGCAAAACAGCGCCACCCGATCGCCTTTTTCGATGCCATGGCTGGCCAGATAGGCCGCGACCCGCTCGGACATCCGATCAAATGCAGCGAAAGTCAAAGGCCCTTGGTTCGACAGCACCGCCGCCTGGTTCGCATAAGTCCGTGCGCTGCGCCGGAGCAAGGCCGGTAGGTCGGTGATCTCGGGTCTTTCATCCGTCGATTCGGTGCGAATGCTCACATCTTCCCCCGTCTGAACTGCAATGTTTTGTTGGGCTAATCGAGTAAAGTCCGGCCGCGAGCGAGTTTCGGCAGATTGCCTTCGAGTCCCATCGCGTAGCGCATCACAAGTTTTTTGGCGGGACTCAGGCGGTCCGCGAGTCCGAGGCCGAGATTTCTGAAAATTTTCAGCGGACCGATCTCGTTGCTGAACACCCGGTAGAATAAATCCATCGTGGTCATCATAAGCAGGTTCTCGCGGCGCCGTTTCTTTTCATATTCACGAAGCACTGCGAGGCTGCCGATATCCCGTCCTTTGCTTGCGGCCGCGACGACCACCTCGGCCAGGGCCGCGGCATCCATGAAGCCGATATTGACCCCTTGCCCGGCCAGTGGATTGATCATATGCGCGGCGTCGCCGATCAGCGCGAGCCCGGGCTTGACATACTCCTGGGCATGCTGGCGCTTCAACGGAAAACTGGCCCGCCCGGAAATGCGCCGGATCCCGCCGAGACAATCCGGAAACGCGCTTTCGAGTTCGGCCAACAAGTCTAGGTCCGGCAATGCGCTCAAACGCCTGATTTCATCCGGGGAATGGTACCATACCAGCGAGGCGTGCGGCCCCGGCAAGGGTAAAAAGGCTTGCGGGCCGCTCGGTACAAAACGCTGCCAGGTGATATCCTGCTGGGTATAAGCGGTTTCAACCGAGATGACCAAGGCATGCTGGCGGTAATCCCAGGCGCTTATCCCGATTCCGGAAACCTGTCTGACTCTTGACTGCCCGCCATCTGCCGCTACCAGAAGCCGCGCCGAAATTTGCCGGCCATCCTCGAGTTCGACCCCGGAATCATTCGCATCGTATCGGATCTTGCGGGTCGCGACCGGACAAATCAGACGGACATTGCTCAAACCTTCGATCCGCTCCAGAAACGCGAGCTGGATTACTCGGTTTTCCGCGATGTAGCCAAGCTCCGGCCGCTGAATATCGTCCGAACAAAACTCGATCGCCCCGCTCTTTTCCCAGACCCGCATTCTTCGAAACGGACACAGTCTACGTGAAGCCACACCCTGCCAGGCCCCCACGGTCTCCATGATCACCCGGGAAGCGATATTCAAGGCCGAAACCCTGAGATCGAAATCCCCACCGGGATCGTAGGCGGGCGGCCTGGTTTCCTCGACGATCGCGACTTCAAGGCCTGTGTTCCCAAGACAACACGCGAGAGCGGCGCCCACCATCCCTCCGCCGACGATCAAAACGTCAACGGCTTGCTTCATTCTTCAGCGTGCCCCCTGATCATGTAATTTCGAGCGGCATGTCGTGAACAGGGGCTCTGTTTGAG
>JBOICY010000033.1:0-2413 GCA_050740335.1 Methylococcales bacterium
CCTGCTTGAGGGTCGAGCTTTGCCGTTCCCCGAGCGCGTCCAGCGCGCACACCTTGTCTTCGCAGCAATCCGCCACGGTCCGTTTCACATCAAGCGCCTCATGGCACATGTCTTCAAGGATCAAAAATACATTCTACGCGTACACTAAGGCGCGTCTGCCTCACGCCCGACGACGAAAACAGCGACGTTACAAAAGCAGCACGCGCCGATACGCCAACGCACCACCCCAAGGTCCAGCGGTGCAACTGACAGTCGCCGAGGCCAGAACGAGGGTTCGTCTCAATTCGATCTGGTAATCGAAATCACCGGGACAGGAGCCGTTCTCGACCGACCCTGTTGACATATCTATCGAATCTGGACTATATTCTAATAATCGTTAGATCGTTAAATCGTTAAATCGTATGCGGGAACTGAAGAATCTTTTGTATGAACAGGTCAGCCGGATCGGCAAAGCACTAGCGAGCCCCAAGCGCCTGGAACTCATCGAATTGCTGTGTCAAAGCGAGAAAACAGTCGAAATGCTCTCGCAGCAGGCTGACATCAGCGTCAAGCTGGCTAGCGCCCACCTTAAGGAACTGCGTACGGCCCGGCTCGTGGACAGACGCAAAAAGGGTAAGTACGTGTTCTATCGGTTGGCTGAACAGGGGGTCGCCGACCTCTGGGTGAACCTGCGGGGGCTGGCAGAAGAGCGCCTTGTCGAATTGCAGATGGGACTGAGTTCCATGGTTACACACGGCAATGATCTCCGCGGCGTGAATCGGAGCTCGATTCTCAAGCAGGCGCGGAGCGGTGAGGTTGTCGTCATCGATGTACGTCCCGAGGACGAATTCGCGGCTGGACACCTTCCCTACGCGCGGTCTCTGCCGCTTACCGAACTCAAACGGCGGCTGGACGAATTGCCGAAGAGCAAGCCGGTGGTGGCTTACTGCCGCGGCCCGTTCTGCATGATGGCCAAAGATGCGGTAGTGCTTCTGCAAAAGCGCGGGTATCGGGCATTCAAGTTGGACGACGGTGTAGCCGAATGGCGGGCCCGCGGGTTGGCCGTCGAGCAGTAGCTGCCGTCAGGAGAGTTACAAAATCAAGACTCTGTTCATCCTGAATGATGCGCCGTACGGCAGCGAACGAAGCTATAACGGCCTGCGCCTGGCGGGATCCCTGTCGAAGGCCGAAGGCGAAGACGTGAAAGTATTTCTGATCGGGGACGCTGCGGCCTGCGCGAAGTCCGGCCAAAAGGTCCCGGAAGGCTTCTGCGACATCCAGCTCATGCTTGACCGCGTCACGAAGCACGGCGGCACGGTCGGCGTGTGCGGCACCTGCATGGACGCGCGCGGTATTGCCGAATCCGAGCTCGCGCCGGGCACGCGGCACAGCACGCTCAAAGAGCTGGCCGAGTGGACTGTATGGGCGGACAAGGTGATCGTCTTCTGAGGAAATGCACATGACTCAAGGAAAAACAGTTCTCGTCCTCGGGGGCGGAATCGGGGGCACCGTGGCGGCTACCAGACTGCGCCGGATGCTGCCGCGCGAACACCGTGTTGTCCTGGTCGAACGGCAACCCCAGTACGTGTTTTCCCCGTCGTTCCTATGGATGATGATTGGTCAACGCGGCGCGGACCAGATCTCCCGTCCGATGCGGGCGCTGGCCAAGCACGGGATTGAACTGATCCAGGGCACAATCGAGCGCATCGATCCTGTGGCGCGCTCGGTCAGGGTCGACGGGAAAGAGCTTTCCGGCGATTACCTCATTGTTGCCCTGGGTGCCGATCTCGCCCCGGACTTGATACCGGGACTCGCGCAGGCGGGTCACAACTTCTATACGTTGGAGGGAGCCGGATCCCTGCGCGACGCAAGGCTCAAAGTGCAGTCAAGTCGGGTCGTCGTTCTGGTGAGCGCCATGCCGTTCAAATGTCCGGGCGCACCCAACGAAGCCGCCATGCTCCTGGAGTACGACTTTCGCAAGCGCGGGGTTCGCGATCGGGTGCGGCTCGACCTCTATACGGCTGAACCCGGCCCGATGCCAGTTGCGGGATCAGTGGTTTCGGGCGCACTGCGCCAGATGATCGAATCGAAGGGCATCGGATACCATCCCAACCACGTGGTGACGGCCGTCGATCCGGCGCAACACCGTATCAGCTTTGCCAATGGCGCCACCGCCGACTTCGATTTGCTCGCTTATATCCCGCCCCACCGGGCGCCGCAAGTAGTGCGCGATGCCGGCCTGTGTGCAGACAGCGGCTGGGTGCCGGTAGACCGCGGCACCCTGGAGACGAAATTCCCGGGCGTATATGCCATCGGCGACGTGACCGGAATCATGCTCACCTCCATTAACAAGCCGTTGCCGAAGGCGGGTGTGTTCGCTGACAACGAGTCCGAGGTGGTGGCCCAAAACATTGCTCGGGCGATTTCCGGAAAG
>JBOICY010000034.1:0-18837 GCA_050740335.1 Methylococcales bacterium
GGTAGGCGGTCTGCCATTGAAAATGGTAATCGGGAACCGAAAGCAGCGCCTCCTCTCGACCATCCGGATAGGCGGCGCTCAGGCGAATGCTGCGGCCGCGGTAGTGCATATGCGGATAGATCGCCTGTAAGGCACCGTCTTCGGGAAAAACCACCGTCGCGGACTCCGGATGCGCGCGGGTATTAGGCGGGATGCGGATTCCCATATTGATTGCGGTCAGCATTTTATATTCCATGGCAGGTGGATTCTTGTGTAAATACAGGCCCAATTCCAGGTTATCCTCGCTCGGATAGCCAAGCGTCAGGTAATGGCGTTGAAAAATGATTTTCGAGCCCTCGGGTAGCAAATGGCCGGAATGATCGGGAAACGGGACCACCGGATAGCCCGGTACATAGGCGGCGAAAAAACCGTTGGCCCCTTCGGCCCATTTCGGTTCTTCCTGTTTTCGTTCCTTAGGATACTCGACAAACGCAAAAACATGGTGGGTTGCCTCCCGATTGCCGGGTTTCATATGGACCGCGCGAACCCAGGAATCTTTCTCGATGGGTACCGGTAACTTGATGTATTGCCAAGCCAGAATTCCTTCGGCGGGAATCTGAAATGTCGGAACCTTGAGGACAATGTCCGGTTCACCCAGAGGCCACATCGCGGGGCTTTCGACCCTTTCGGTCTGAAGAGGATCGGGGCCCGCGCCACGCGGTGCGCCCGCGTCTATCCAACCAATCAGTGCTTGCTTCTGCCGGGATGTCAACGCCCGGCTGTGGGTGAATTCTCCGATCGCGGGGTCGGCGTGCCAGGGAGGCATTTTTTTCACCAGGATTGCCTCGCGAATTCTGGCCGCCCAGTTCTTGACGGTGGCGTGGCTGTCCATTGCCCAGGGTCCGATTCCTCCGTGTTGATGGCAGCCCAGACAACGCTCTCGTAAAACCGGCACGATCGAATCGCGATACGAAATCGAAGCCGTGTCCCGGCTCCGACCAAAATCGACGGGACAACCGATGCTGGTCCGTTCGGCGATTTCGATCGGATCGCCGTTCAATACCGCGCGGATGGCCTCGTCCAGGTAATGCTTTGAAATTTCTGGATTTTCGGATTCGTAGTCGCTTCGATCGTCGATTGGACCGCGGTAGCGAACCGTCCAGGTCGAAGGATCCACGACCAGAGCTTCTCCGCTGCGCATGATCCCCAGACTTTCCGTGACCACCTGGCTGTCATCCAGCATTACCGGCAGATCGGCATGATCGGTTTCTCGGCCTGTTTCCGATTCGGATCTTCCGGTTGCGGCTTCGATCGCAAGAATGACGGTCGAGTCGGGGCTGAATTGGAGCCGTAATGACTCCAGCGCGGCAATGCCCTGTTTCCCGGACGGACAATCCGGGTTGTAGGAATACAGTATGATCGCCTGGCGATCCCGGTAATCGGAGAGCTGATGAAACTTTCCGAATTGATCGAGCAATGCAAAATCGGAAACCGCTCTGCCGAGTGGCACGGATCGATTGTTTGCGTGGAAATAATGCCAATATCCGGCGCCCGAAGCTGCGCTCGCGAGGCCTATGAACAGGTAGACAAGGAAACGGCTGAACATGCTAAAGTTGAAAATGAGAGCTTGAAAAATGCACACACGCAGACCTGCCTGCACGAAGGAACCAGACAGGCTTGTGCCGCGCTTCCGGTATTTCAGGAATTTTGAAAGAAGTTGTCAATCGGAATCTATAAAACCGCATTTACCCGCAAGTGACTTGCCAATGTGCAAATGCGAGAATGGTACCACCAAGCCCAACGATTGCCGGCGACCGGAGTCGATTTCGTTAAACGAAATCCTTGCCGGGAAAACCGGCCGGTCGGGGGACAATCCCACAAGCGGCGTACCCCGTGGCTGGATCATTACAACAGGACACCATTTCATGATTATCAATCCGGAAACCGATGCCAGAAAGCACGAGGCGAGTATCAGTATCTCCAGGATGTCGGCGGAATTGCTGAGGAATCTATTTCTTCATCATGACGGGATCGTGGTCGGTGCAACGGTATCGGCTCTGTACCAGGGCGGTGTTCTACAACACCTGTTCCGGGAACGAAAATTGTCGATGAAGGAATTGATCGAAAGGCTTTCCGGCGCGGGTTTGTCGGTCAACGCGGGTTATCTCCATGTAGCTCTGCGTTGCCTGGCATTACAAGGTTGGGTGAAACGCCGGGGTGAATCTGCGAGCGATCGGTTGGAATTCGAGGTAACCCCGTCCGGGTTGATTGCATCCCGGGTTTTCGATCGTTATGTCAAAGCCGCCGGATTTATTTATTCCGGTGTTCCGCTCGAACGCTATCTATTCGCACCCAGAGCGAAGGACAGCGAGGGCTTGGAGATGTTTTACCAACTCGTCCAGGATTGTCAGGATCGCTGGACTCTTCCGGCAACCCGCGGAAACCGCCTGGAATCGGAAATCTTCGAAATGATCGGCCATCACCTGGACGGACTCTTGCTCGGTCCCTTGATGATCGCGGCCAAAATGCACGGTTTGCTCGAGGAAGACCAGGTGCCTTTGAACAAGCTGTTCGGCTCCAGGGTTCCGCTCGAGAAAGGGCTGGAATTACTGGAGCACTTCGGCTGGGTGAACCGGCAGGGTTCGCGCTGGGTCTTCACTGAATTGGGAAAGCTGGCCGGAGATTTTTCGCTGCATTACGGACTGACCTGGTCTTATGCACCGATGTTCCGCGATCTTCCGCGTCTTATTTTCAACCACTCGAAAAACGTGACTCATGTGCAGCCCGGAAGCGAGGAACAGCACGTCGACCGGATCATCAACGTACTCGCGAGCGGCGTGGCGCACCGCCGTTATTTCGAGGATTCCGAAAGAATCATCATCGAACTGTTCAATCGCGTTCCGCTCGAAGAGCAACCGAAATTCGTCGCCGACATGGGATGCGGAGACGGGGAGTGGCTGAAACGGATCTACCGGGTCGTCAAAACCCGTACCGCGCGTGGAGCCAACCTGGAACGGGTTCCGCTTTTGATGATCGGCGCGGACTATAATATCAGGGCCCGGGAAGTCGTAGAGCAAAAGCTTGGTGAAGCCGGAGTTCCAAATATCGTGCTGTTCGGCGATGTCGGCGACCCGGAACAGTTCGCGGCGGCCCTCGGCGAACGCGGTATCGATATCGCCGATGGTCTTCACGTGAGAGCATTTATCGACCATAACCGGCCCTACAAAAAACCCGTGGACAGATCGGTTCGATTCACACCGCTGTCAACCGGGGCCTATGCGGACGAAGACGGAAATCCAATCCCGAACCGGGATCTCGAGCAGAGTCTTTGTGAACATCTCAGAAAATGGGTGCCTTATATCCGCAAACACGGATTGATTATTTTGGAAGCCCATGATGTGGCACCTGAAATCGCGTCGACCATGCTCGGCAAGACTCATGCGACCGCGTTTGACACTTATCACGGCTATTCGAATCAGTACCCGGTCGATTTCGAGGCCTTTATCAGGCAGGCGGAACGGGCCGGCCTGCGCGCCGTGATTTACCGGCAGATGCTGTATCCCTCGCGTTTGCCCTTTGTCGCGATCAGTCTGAATCACTTCAAGACTACCGAGGATTTTATCGCGGCCTGTCCGGTATCCGCGGCTGATGCGGTGGCTCGCAGCGACTCTGAATGGAAACCGGATGGCAGCGAGGATCTGGAAGACGGTAACGCTTTGCATGAACTGTTGTACCAACACGGCGATGTCAGTCTGCCGCGCCGCTGGTGTTGTTACCCTACCGGCTTGCTGGTCGCGGAACTGCTTGGCGCGATTGAAGAGCGTTTCGTGGAAATTTGCCGGGACAATTCGGCGAACAAGGCCATCACCGTGGTCGACTACGGCGTCGGAACCGGATTCGCAAGCCTCGAATTGATCAAGGGGCTCGAAGAAAAAGGGTTGCTGCAGCAATTTAAAGACCACGGAGTCGATTTCAGGCTCGCGGTTTGCGATTTCCCGTCCGGGTGGTTCGCCAAGGCATTCGAATTACTCCAGGCATTTCCCTTTGTGTCGTTTTATTCGTTGAAAGATCCTTCCAGCGGCAGGGTTCGGATGCTCGGCGACCTTTTTCCGGTCGGCAGTGTCGATATGATTTTCGCGAGCATGGTGTTCCACCTGGTACCCCCCGATGTTTTGGCGCCGGTTTCAGACAGTTTTGCGGGTGTCCTGAAGACCAATGGGCTGCTTCTATGGAATACGCCGGATACCGCGCCGACCCTGGCGTATTCCGAAGTAATCCATGCCGCGAACCGGATGTTGCGAAAGCGCTTGAACCGGCTCATCGACGGTGATTTGAAACTTTCCAGTCTGTTGTCCGAGATTCCCGAAGCTGAGAAAGCCGATTTTGGGGAAGTTGTATCGCAGTTCGAACAACGAGCGGGACAACTGGACCCCGAAACCCGCGAAATGGCCCGGCGGCGTGCCGAAAAACAAATTCCGCCAGTTCCCACGGATGTCAGTACGATCGGAAAGGCGATGCAAAGAAATTTTTCCGGAAAGACCTGGGTAAAACTCTCGGTCATGAGTGACGAAGAACTATTGGCGCTGGCGCTGCTGCCCGCCAATCAGATTAATGCCGGAGAAATCCAAGCCCGAGACTTACGGGAAAAGCTCCTGGCTTGGCTGCTCCAATACGGTGTACTACCGGAAATCCGCGCGGGACGCGCCGGAATAGCCGGTGGAATGAATCTGCATTGGACGTTCGGGAAATATATTAAACAGGGATAGCTGAAGTCGAACCAACACAGAACCAAGCGGGGAGGCTCGCGACCGGTTAGGCTTTGAAGTGCTTTGACCCCGATACTTGTGTTGGGGTCAGACCCCGCGATACTTGTGACCCCGATACTAGCAGACCGTTCTATACTCGGACAGGCTCCTAGGTTTTCTTGAATCGTGCCGCTTCGTCTGACCCGCCGGTCGCGTCGCCGGCACTGTAGGAATGCGCCCCGACTCCGGCCAGTTTGCCCTTGTCGACCACGAGGTATTCGTTACGGATCGGACGCGCTTCGAACCAGCACTCGAGAATCTCTCGTGTTCCGGCGGCGTAGCGCGCCTGTGCCGATAGACTGGTGCCCGAAATGTGAGGGGTCATACCATGGTGCGGCATGGTCCGCCAAGGGTGATCTTGCGGTGGCGGTTGCGGAAACCACACATCACCGGCATAACCCGCGAGCTGTCCGCTCTCCAATGCCCGGACAATCGCGTCGCGGTCGCAGATCTTGCCGCGCGCGGTGTTGACGATATAGGCGCCGCGTTTCATCTTGGCGATGAGTTGGTCGTTGAACATGTGCTCGGTCTCGGGATGCAGCGGGCAGTTGATAGTTACCACGTCGCAAACGGAAATCATCGACTCGACGTTCGGATGGTAGGTGGCGCCGAGTTCCTTTTCAACGGATTCCGGCAAGCGATGCCGGTCGGTGTAATGCAGTTTCATGTCGAAGGGTTTGAGACGGCGCAGCACCGCGGCTCCGATGCGTCCGGCCGCGACTGTTCCGACCGCCATGCCTTCCACATCATAGGATCGCGCGACGCAGTCGGCGATGTTCCAGCCCTTGTCGATCACCCACTGGTAGGAAGGAATATAGTTGCGCACCAGGGCCAGGATCATCATCACCACATGCTCGGAGACACTGATGCTGTTGCAGTAGGTCACTTCCGCGACCGTGATGCCTCGATCCATCGCCGCCTGCAAATCGGTATGGTCCGAGCCGATTCCGGCGGTGACGATGAGTTTCAATTTCGGCGCCTTCGCGATTCGCGCCGCTGTCATGTACGCGGGCCAGAAAGGTTGCGAGATCACGATTTCCGCGTCGGGCAGTTCGCGGTCCAGAACGGAATCCGATCCGTCCTTGTCCGAGGTCACGATCAGTTTATGGCCGTTTTTCTCCAAATATTTCCGCAGACCGAGTTCGCCGGATACGCTGCCAAGAAGTTGTCCCGGCCGGAAGTCGATCGCTTTGGGGGCCGGCAGAGTTTGCCCGTCGAAATAACGTTCCAGTTTGGGTACGTCGTCACGCGCGTAAGATTTCGGGTAACCCCCGACGGGGTCATCATAGAGTACACAAATTACCTTGGCCATTATTTCTACCTATGAATAAACGAGAAAAGCCGCTGATCGCTGCTGTTTGTTGATTGACGCGGGAGAGCGAGCGGTTCCTGTCCATTCTTGATTTAGTGGACTGCGAATTCAAATCGTTTGTAGTAATGGCTTAATAGATCGAGCCTATCAACTGCTCGATTGCCGCCTGCACGTCAATCTGTTGAATGAGGATTCTGAATGCATGCACCAGCGGAGATTTCGGATCGCGCTTGAGCGTGAGCAACCCTATCTGGCCTAACGGGGGGGAATCAACGGGATCGCGATCAGCCACGGGCGTCCACAAATCGCACCTGCCCGCGAACCTCCGCACTGGATCGAAGCCGACTTCGACCAACCGGTTCTCAATAATTCTGCACTTCGGTAGTTTATAACGAAGGTTGGGAAATTTTCTGCGCACCGACTTCCCGACGGAGCAAAAAGTGCCAACTGCGTGCTTCCTCTTCCCGGCCGCCCCAAACCCGGACGGGTGTGTGCAAATACTCGGCGGTCAAATAGCTTTTTTCATCGTATTATATGAAATCAAAAAGATACGGATAATATTTCATCTGGATTCTATTTCAAAGCTTTTTTAAATTCCGATTGCACTGGAAAATGATCGTTCAACCCTTTCCGAACCGGAATAACTGAAGTACAATGAAATCCATGTAGTGATCAACAGGCGCGTAGCTCAGTTGGTTAGAGCACCACCTTGACATGGTGGGGGTCGTTGGTTCAACTCCAATCGCGCCTACCAGTACCCTCAAAGCATCGCATTGCGGTGCTTTAATTTTTTTACCGATCATTTTATCTTGTTCACTTTATCTCGGTGCATTGTTCAAAATGCCGGCAATTTCTTTACCTGACGGTTCGAAACGCCAATTCGGCGCTCCCGTGACCGTAATGGACATCGCGCTTGCGATCGGTCCGGGTTTGGGGAAGGCCGCGATTGCCGGGCACGTGAACGACAAGCTGGTTGATTGCGATTTCCGGATCGATCAGGATGCGAGCGTTTCGATCATCACCGTCCGGGACGAAGAAGGCCTCGAGATTATTCGCCATTCGACCGCGCATTTGCTCGCGCAGGCGGTCAAGCGACTGTTTCCGAGCGCGCAAGTTACCATCGGTCCGGTGATCGAGGACGGATTCTATTATGATTTCTCCTTCGAGCGTCCGTTTACTCCGGTGGATCTGGAACTGATCGAAACCGAAATGCGGCGGATCGTGGACGAGGCGATCGATGTCAGCCGGCAGGTGGCGGAACGCGATCAGGCGATCGACTACTTCAAGGGCCTCGGAGAATCCTACAAGGCCCGGATTATCCATGATCTGCCCGAGGATGACGTCATTTCGCTGTATCGTCAGGGCGATTTCACCGATTTGTGCCGCGGCCCGCATGTGCCGAACACCGGCAGGCTCGGTGCGTTCAAATTGATGAAAATTGCGGGGGCCTACTGGCGCGGCGATTCAAAAAATGAGATGCTGCAGCGGATTTACGGGACCGCCTGGCCGGATCAAAAGGCCCTGAAAGCCTATCTAAACCGTATCGAGGAAGCCGAAAAACGCGACCATCGCAAACTCGCCAGGACCCTGGATCTGTTTCATACCCAGGAAGAGGCGCCGGGCATGGTCTTCTGGCACGACAAGGGTTGGACCCTTTATCGTCTGATCGAGCAGTACATCCGGGATAAGTTGAGGGGCCACGGTTATATCGAAGTCAAAACCCCCCAAGTGGTGGATCGTTCTCTGTGGGAAAGGTCCGGGCATTGGGACAAATTCGGCGACATGATTTTCGCGACCCGCTCGGAAAATCGCGATTACGCGATCAAACCCATGAATTGCCCGTGTCATGTCCAGATCTTTAATCAAGGGCTTAGAAGTTATCGGGAATTGCCGATCAGAATGGCGGAATTCGGGTCCTGTCATCGCAACGAACCATCGGGAACCCTGCATGGTTTGATGCGGGTTCGGAATTTCGTTCAGGACGACGCGCATATTTTTTGTACCGAAAACCACATTCAGGAGGAAGTTTCGGCATTTATCGATCTCTTGTTCGAAGTCTATAATGAGTTTGGATTCGACGACATCTCGATCAAATTGTCGACCCGCCCGGAAAACCGGGTAGGCGGCGATGCGGTTTGGGATAAGGCCGAAAAGGCTTTGCAGCAGGCGCTTGACACCAAAGGGTTGGAGTGGGAATTGCAGCCCGGTGAGGGCGCCTTTTACGGCCCGAAGATCGAGTTTTCCCTGAAAGATTGCTTGAACCGGATCTGGCAGTGCGGCACGATTCAGGTCGATTTTTCCATGCCGGAACGCCTCGGGGCCCACTATATCGCCGAAGACAGCTCGAGACAGGTTCCGGTCATGTTGCACCGGGCCATACTCGGGTCGCTGGAGCGTTTTATCGGCATCCTGATCGAACACCATGCCGGAATGTTTCCGATGTGGCTGGCACCGGTTCAAGCCGTCGTGCTCACGATTACCGATCGTCATGACGAATATGCCGGAGAACTTTGTGGAAGCCTTAAAATACAAGGATATCGCGTAAATTTAGACTTGAGAAATGAGAAGATCGGATTTAAAATCCGCGAGCATTCAATGCAACGGATTCCGTATCTATTGATTGTTGGCGATCAGGAAATGGCGAATCGCACGGTATCGGTGCGGACTCAAAAGGGGGCGAATCTGGGCTCTCTGAGTTTCGAAGACTGCGCGAATCGACTAAAGTACGAAATCGACGATCCGAATTAACGGTTTAGGAGGAATAGGGTATCGCTGCGAATAAAGAAACACGGTTGAACGACGAAATCACGGCTCCGGTCATTCGACTCATCGGTGCGAACGGGGAGCAGGCTGGAGTGGTTTCGTTGGCCGAAGCGAAAAAAATTGCCTACGAAGCCGATCTGGATCTTGTGGAAATCTCACCCAATGCCGAACCGCCAGTGTGCCGGGTGATGAATTACGGAAAATACCGGTTTGAACTGAATAAAAAACAGCAGGCCGCGAAGAAAAAACAAAAACAGATCCAGGTCAAGGAAGTCAAATTCAGACCGAGTACCGAAATCGGGGACTACCAGGTTAAAATGCGCAGTTTGGTCCGTTTCCTGACTGAAGGGGACAAAACCAAAATCACGGTTCGTTTCCGGGGGCGTGAAGTGGCGCATAGAGATCTCGGTATGGATCTGCTCAAACGCGTCGAAAAAGATCTCGAAGAATTTGCGCTCGTAGAGCAATATCCAAAGATGGAAGGCAGGCAGATGATCATGGTGCTTGCCCCGAAGAAAAAGAAGTAGCTAATTTTGGAGTTTTTTAATGCCTAAGATAAAAACCAACCGCGGAGCGGCCAAGCGATTCAAGCGCCGCGCTTCCGGGGGATTCAAATGCGGCCAGTCTTTCAGACGGCACATCCTGACTAAAAAGAGCACCAAGCGGAAGAGGCACCTGCGCCACGGCGCTGAATTGCATCCTGCCGATGTCAGAAGCGCGGCCCGGATGCTGCCTTATAGTTGATCCAGAATAATGATATTTGAGGAAGTTTCATGCCAAGAGTAAAGCGTGGTGTTACCGCGAAAGCCCGACATAAAAAAATCCTGAGCCAGGCGAAAGGTTACTATGGGGCCCGCAGCCGGGTTTTCCGCGTGGCCAAGCAGGCGGTAATCAAAGCAGGCCAATACGCCTACCGTGACCGCAAGCAACGGAAGAGACAATTTCGCCAATTGTGGATTATCCGGATCAACGCCGCGGCCCGTGAATTCGGGTTGTCCTATAGCCGCTTCATGGATGGTCTGAAAAAAGCATCGATCGAGATCGATCGAAAAGTGCTGGCCGATCTCGCGGTCAAAGACAAGAATGCATTCGCGGAACTGGCCAGAATTGTACAAGGTTAGCCGGGCTGCTCCGCTTGGAACATTTTCGGTTTTGCAAACCGCCTAAGATCTTCGGGGAACGCACAGGTCAGTGAGCGCGAGTCTGGACCAAATTCTTGTCGCGGCCGGTGCACAACTGGTTGCTGCGGCTAACCTGAAAGATCTGGATCACATCCGGGTCCGATATCTCGGGAAAAAAGGGATTTTTACCGAGCGGATGAAAGGTCTGGCACAACTCTCGCCGGAACAGCGTCCCGCTGCCGGACAGGAGATCAACGATGCCAAGAAGGTCTTTCAGGAACATCTCGAGCACCGCAAGCAATCGCTTGAAACAGCGGCGCTTGAAGCGCGTCTGGCCACGGAGAAGATCGATGTTACCTTACCGGGCCGCGGACAAAGCAATGGAGGGCTTCACCCGGTCTCCTTAACGTTGAGACGCATCGGGCGCATTTTCGGCAGTGCCGGATTCGAAGCGGTCGAAGGACCCGAAATCGAAGACGATTACCACAATTTCGCGGCGCTGAATATTCCGGAACATCATCCGGCCCGGGCGATGCATGATACGTTTTATTTCGACGCGCATACTTTATTGCGAACCCATACTTCTCCAGTACAAATCCGCGTGATGGAGCGTTCGGAGCCACCCTTGAAAGTGATCGCGCCGGGCCGGGTTTACCGCTGCGATTCCGACCTCACGCATACCCCGATGTTTCATCAGGTCGAGGGTTTTCTGGTCGACCAGGAGGTTAGTTTTGCCGGTCTCAAAGGGATATTGTTCCAGTTTCTGACTTCTTTCTTTGAAAAGGAGATGGCGATCCGTTTCCGACCTTCCTATTTCCCGTTTACCGAACCCTCCGCCGAAGTAGATATCGAATGCGTAATCTGCGGCGGGCAGGGCTGTCGGGTCTGCGGCAGCAGCGGCTGGCTTGAAGTGATGGGCTGTGGCATGATCCATCCTGCGGTGTTCAAGTCGGTCAGGATCGATCCTGAGCGTTTTACCGGTTTCGCATTCGGGTTGGGCGTCGAGCGCCTCGCGATGCTGCGTTACGGGATCAACGATCTGCGCTTGTTCTTCGAGAACGATTTACGATTTCTGGAACAATTCAGTTGAGTTCCAGCGGTGTTATCGCGACCTTCGTCGGTTGCATGCCGGTTGCAGACCCGATTCCAGAATTCGATAATAATAAACAGAACCGAACGGAAAACCGATGCGCATTAGTGAAGCCTGGCTCAGGGAAGTTGTAAATCCAGACATCGATACCGGGACCCTGGTCCACCAGTTAACCATGGCCGGTCTCGAAGTCGATGGAACAGAACCCGCGGCTTGCGATTTTACTCGTGTCGTGGTTGGCGAAGTGATTGCGATGAAACCGCATCCCTGCGCGGATCGGCTGAAAGTCTGCCGGGTTTCGCTCGGCGCGGCAGAACCCTTGGAGATCGTCTGCGGTGCCGGGAATGTGCGGGCCGGCATGCGTGTTCCAACCGCCTTGGTCGGGGCGGTGCTGCCTGGAAACCTCAAAATAGAACAGACTGAATTACGCGGGGTTCTCTCATCCGGGATGTTATGCTCGGCGCATGAATTGGGTCTTGCCGAATCCGCTGAGGGATTGATGGAGCTTCCGAACGATGCGCCGCTCGGCGTCGAAATTCGTGACTATTTGAAGCTCGATGACCGGATTATCGAGATCGATCTGACGCCGAATCGGGCCGATTGTCTGAGCATCGAAGGCATCGCGCGTGAAGTCGCGGTGATCAATAAAATCGGCTGGACTTGTCCCGAGGTTAAGGCGAATCCGATCGAACATCCCGATGAACTCGCGGTTTCCATAGAATCCAATGAACTTTGCCTACGGTATCTGGGGCGCCTGATCAAAGGGGTCGATCCATCGGCAGCCACTCCGATGTGGATGCGGGAACGTTTGCGGCGAGTCGGATTCCGGAGCCTCGGTCCCTTGGTCGATGTCACCAACTATGTGCTGATGGAACTGGGTCAGCCGCTGCATGCATTCGACGCCGATAAAATACAGGGTGGTATCACCGTGCGTTGCGCCCGCGAAGGCGAAAAATTATTGCTGCTGAACGACGAGGAAGTCGAACTCACGGCATCCACTCTGATCATCGCCGATGATTCAAAACCGCTCGCTCTCGCGGGGATCATGGGTGGGCGCGAATCGGCCGTGAGCGACGCGACGGTCAACAGTTTTCTGGAATGCGCCTGTTTCTCGCCGGGTGCAATTCTCGGCAAGGCGCGTGAATACGGCTTGCATACCGATTCATCGCACCGCTTCGAACGCGGGGTCGATCCGAATCTTCAACTGCGCGCGATCGAACGCGCCAGTGAACTGATCGTCGCGATTGCGGGCGGCAAATGCGGCGTTATTTCCGAAACGTGCGACGACGCCCGGTTCCCGGAACGTGCGCCGATCTGGTTGCGCTCGAATCGGGTCGGAACGATACTCGGTGTTTCAATCGACAACTCCGAGATCGAAGAGATTCTCGGAAGGCTCGGTATGTCGGTACAACGCCACGGACAGGACTGGATGGTCCGGGCTCCGAGTTTCCGTTTCGACATTGGGATCGAAGCCGATCTGATCGAAGAGATCGGACGAATCGTGGGCTATGACAATCTGCCGCTGAAGTGCCCCGCCATGCAATCCGATCTGGCGCAAGTACCCGAAGCCCGGGTGGATCTCGACCGGATCAAGGATATTCTGGTCGCGCGAGGTTATCGAGAAGCCATTACGTACAGCTTCGTCGATCCGGAACTCCTGAAACGGATCGAACCGGATTTGCAAGCGAGCGCACTGAAGAATCCGATTTCATCCGACCTCGCGGTCATGCGGACTTCCCTTTGGTGCGGGCTCTTGACCACCGCGCAGCGAAATCTGAATCGCCAGCAGTCGCGTGTACGGATTTTCGAGAGCGGATTGAAATTCGTACAGACCCCGTCAGGCATCGAGCAGAAGAAATGTCTCGCCGGCTTGATATTGGGCATGGTTGACGATGAACAATGGGCGCAACAATCACATGCAGTTGATTTTTATGCTGCGAAGGCCGATGTCGAGGCCCTGCTTGATCTGAGCGGACAACCATTCAGCTTCTTGGCCCAACCGCATCCTGCCCTGCATCCGGGGCAATCGGCGCGGATCGTGACTGGCGATGGAAATCCCGCGGGTTGGATCGGCATGCTGCATCCGAAGCTGGAAAAGGTTCTCGACTTTGACACTCGAGTTTTTTTATATGAACTGGATCAAAACGTCCTGCAGGCCGGAACGCTTCCGAAATTCCAAGCCTTGTCGCGATTTCCGCAGATTCGTCGCGATCTTGCATTGATCGTAGCCGAAGAGGTGACTTCTGTGCGAATTGTGGAATCGGTATCCGGAGTCCAGCGCACACTCCTGAAGGATATAAAAATCTTTGACGTATACCGGGGCCAGGGAGTAGAATCAGGAAGAAAAAGTGTGGCTTTAGGTCTGATTTTTCAGGATTCTTCTCGTACGTTAAAAGATTCTGAAATTGATGCTATCGTTTCAAAAATAGTAAAAAGCTTAGAACAAGAATTTGACGCAAAGTTGAGGGAATAGTCCATGGCGATAACCAAGGCGACCTTGGCCGAAAGACTCTTTGAAGAACTTGGGTTGAACAAACGCGAGGCCAAAGAAATCGTGGAACTGTTTTTTGAAGAGCTCAAGCACTCCCTGGAGACGGGCGAGCATGTAAAGCTTTCAAGTTTCGGCAATTTTGATTTGCGCGATAAAAACAGCCGCCCCGGACGGAATCCAAAAACAGGCGAGGAAATACCGATTTGTGCCCGCCGGGTCGTGACATTCCGTCCCGGCCAGAAGCTCAAAAGCCGCGTGGAAGCTTATGCTGGAACCAAGTAACAACGAAGAATTACCCGAGATACCTGCAAAAAGGTATTTCACAATCGGAGAAGTCAGCGATCTGTGTGCCGTAAAGCCGCATGTGTTGCGCTATTGGGAACAGGAATTTCCCCAGCTCAAACCGGTCAAACGTCGCGGTAACCGGCGCTATTACCAGCGCCACGACGTGATTATGATCCGGCAGATCCGATCCTTGTTGTACGAAAAAGGCTATACCATCGGAGGCGCGAGGTCCCACCTGTCCAGCGATGATGCGAAAGAAGACGCAACCCAGACCCGGCAGATGATCCGCCAGTTATGCATCGAATTGGACGATATCCTGGTCTTGCTGAAATAACATTCATTTAGCGTTTCGAACAATCAGGGTATAATCAACTCCGTTTCAACATCGGGGCGTAGCGCAGCTTGGTAGCGCACCTGCATGGGGTGCAGGTGGTCGGAGGTTCAAATCCTCTCGCCCCGACCAATAAAACCAAGTAGTTATGGATCGTATCGGCGGGTGATTTTTCATTTACGTGAACAGCTAGGTGAACGAACGGGGCCGTTGGATCAAAAATCACTCCAAAACAGCCCTTGGTTTCCCGGTTCCAAACTAGTAGGCAGTCAATCTGAATCACATAAATCCGTCCTTCCGGCAGGGATTGCCGGAATCCAGTTGCCAAGGACGGCCACTGCAGCGATCACATCCTTGTGTTCTGGACCCCGGCAATCCCTGCCGGGGTGACAGGGCATTGCAATTTAACATGACTGACTACTAGTCCGAATAAATCATGCGGGTTAGCGCGTAGGAAGCCTCGGATAACGGTTATCAACGCCGCTACTTTTCAGCGATGGCCTTCAGGTTGGCAAGGCCGGCCTCGAAGTCCTTGCCGATCATACGGTCCACGTTGAAGAGGAATCCCATGAGTTTGACAATTACCGTGAACTTCGATCTCTCCGTTACGGTGTTGAAATGACGGGTTAATGGCTTGTATGCGCACTTCGATCAACCCCTTTCCAGTGATTTTATCAGCTTATCGAAGCATTTGCCTTTCTCCATAATCAATACGCCTTCACAGGGGAGATAAAGCCATTTGGCTTCAACGCCGGCCAAGAGCACAGGCGGCGGGTTCCCTGCTCTCAGGATCGATGGCGACGACCACATGGATGTCACCGCGGGATTGTTTGATGGGACGGCATAGCCACACCGCGCATGGCCACTTGAGCAGCAGATCCATGCAGTCAAGTGCAGTCAAGGGTCACCCGATAAACCTTGGAATCCGTGTTCAGACGTCCCGGCGAGAAGGGTACCGGGTAATCAGGCAAACCCCTCCGAGCACCAAAACGCTCCCAAGGATCTGAACCGGGCTCAGCCGCTCACCGAGCAGAAAATACGCGAGCGCCAAGGTCGCGACCGGCCCGGCGGAACTGATGATCGAAGCCGTTCCCGAACCGAGCCTGCGAATTCCGGCAGTCAAAAAAAATGCCGGCAACACGGTGGAGATCAAGGCCATCAATAACGCCAGCCCGTAGATCCTAAGCGGCCATCCGAATAATCGGCCTCCGGGTTGCAGACTGAAATGGACTCCCGTAGCCAAACAGGCCACGATCATCGAGTAGCAGGTAAATCGAAACGAGCCGATCCGGCGAACCATTTCTCCGCTCCCCATCATATACAATGCAAAGGCGACCGCGCTGCCGAATACCAAAGCGATTCCGAGCCATAAATCGCCGGATTGACGGCCGATCTCTTCCGAAACCACGAACCCGATTCCCGCATAACTGAAAACCAGGGCCAGCACTTCCGGGACCGGGACCCGTTGGCGGTAGACCAGCGCGGAAAACAAAACTACCAGCGTCGGATAAAGAAACAAAATCAGACGCTCCAATCCGGCGGAGATATAGGTCAAGCCTTCAAAATCCAGGAAACTCGCGAAATAGTAACCGATCATCCCGAGCGCCAGAACAAGCCACCAATCCGAGTGTGTGATCGCAGGTTTTTGATTGGCGCCGCCGATCCAGGTTGCCGCGATCAGAAAAAACGGCAGCGACATCGCCATCCGCAAAGTCAGAAGACTGATCGCGTCCACCGTGCCCGTGGCATAGGCTAGTTTGATCAATATCGCTTTGGCCGAAAACCCCAACGCGGCAATCCATACTAACAGACTGCCGGTCAACACAGCACGGCTATCCGATTTAGCAACAATCGTTGAATCGTTCACAGGGCTTCGTGGGTTACCCAGCCGATGAACCGAGCGCCGCAGCGGAAGCTAGGCGACGCGCTATTTTCACGGCCGGCGATTTATCCGGACACGCTCCGACTCTCAGCGCGTTCCGCAATAACGCCTCCGGTTGACATCCTTTTGCTTCAGGCTTTTTCGAAACAGGACATAGACCGAACCGGTCCCGCCATGGAAACTTCGGGCGCTGTGAAACGCGATGATTTCTGGAATCGCGGGCAACCATCTGGCGAGAAAACTCTTGATCACCGGATAGGTTTCCGAGCGCCTGCCTTTCCCATGACAAATCAGCGCCGTACGCACATCAAATTGGCGACACTCGTAAACAAACCGCACAATCTCATCGCGCGCCTTTTCGACGCTCAGTCGATGCAGGTCCAGCGTCGCGTCCAGCGAATACGCTCCAAGTTTAAACTTGCGAAACACACCGTTTTGAACCCCGTCGCGTTTGAAACTCAGGATATCTTCCGCTTCAAGCGGTTCGGCAAAATCGGTTGACAAGCAATCGTTTTTTCCAAGCGTGTCCTGTTCGGCCACCCGTCTGCGATACAGCTGTCCGGGTGTATCTTCCGACGCGGCCCTTAACACGGCGCGATCCGCTTGCTTCAGCGGTTGGACATCCCCGACTTCCAGCCGGAACAAATCAAGATCGGATTCTTTGTCCACAGGCCCTCCAGAGTTTTCCTCCTGCTTTCGATTGAAACGAGCAGGCTGCAATTTCAAAATTCAGTATAGACCAGGTCCGAGTGCCCAGGTTCCGCGCCGCACTGAACTCCAATTCAGATCGGGGAGCGTCTAACGGCCTCGACCGGAATTCCGCGTCCGGAGCCCTCGCTGGAGCCTGAACCGGGGATCAAACCATGTCTATTGCCGGGCCCATTCTTCCGGCGTATACGCTTTTACACTAATCGCGTGCAATTCTCCGGTCGCGAGTGGTTCCTTGACCGAATCCAATACCAACTGCTGCTTTTTTAAGAGCGTGCAGCCCTCGAAGCGAACGCTGACGACAATCACGGAAAAACTGCAACCTTCCCCGTTAACGATTACTTCCGCATCCGGTAATTCCCTCTTGACCATTGCTTCGACTTCGATTGGTTCCACGACTTCTGCACCCGATGGGTTTTTAAATTGGATGGATTAAAAGGAAACCCGCCTCATCATCTGTTAAGGATTAGGCTCAGAATATTCCCAATTTTGCGAAACAGATTTTGTCTACCTTATTACATTTATCAGTTGTCGCGCAAGCTATCGATTTCGGTCTTGAAAATCGCAAGCCGGTGAACCTTTCCGGCCAACCTCGATCTGCCGTTGGAAGCCTGAAAGCAGGTTCAAGAAGGCAGATCGGTTCCACAAAACACTCGACCAACCAGGGTCGATAACCGTAGCGTAGTTCCACATCATCGCCGATGCGCCGCAAGGCCATGCTCAATCCCCGCGAGGCGAGATTCTGGCGGTGTACGCACGAGCGAATCAAAAACCGGCTCAAGTTGATTGCCCCAGATGCAAATACTTCCGGCGCGTGTCTCGATTCCAGCCGATCCTCTCGTTCCGATCTTTGAGTTGCAAGGCCGATGCGCTGAACCCCAACCCGCCGAGCCAGCCGTGTTCCGAGCAGATCAACGAGCGAATTTGCGCCCCGACCAACGGCCCCGCTCCGCGCGGATGTTTCAGGCCTCATCAATTCGTTGCAAATCCGTTCCGCGCTTTCCGTCTCTACCCGGATCAGCTCGAGTTCCCGGATTTCTTCGACCAAAGCCGGAAGGTCGTCGGGTTCCTCGACCGGCGAGTGGAAGCATGAGTATCGTGCGAACCCAAAACTCGGTTCCGCTGAGCGCGAGTTAGCGGAAGACATTGCAGCACATATTGAGGAAGACGAGGTCCTTGCCACCGACGTGTTTCTCTTCCAGGATTACATCACTCCAAGGGAATTCCTGAGTCACTGGAAGCGTCTGGGATTTGCTCCAAGAATCCTCCCTGGCGTGTTCGGGACGCGGGTCACCCAAAATGAGGCCCGCACTAAGCTTGACAGTACCCTGGTGGAATATGGACAGACCCCAGCCCCACCAGACAGACCCCTAGTCTTGGTGAGCCCCGGGGGCACGCCGGTCTGGGACGACGAACTGCCCAAACTGGTTGAACAAGTGCTTGATGGCATTGAGCAGAGCTATGTCTTGGTCTTATCCAAGGATCTTCGCAAGTTCTTTGATGACCACCCTGGTCTCAACGCGCGAATCCAAAAATCTGACCGAATTCCGTATTATGGACCTGTACGGGGTACCATGCAGCAGGCTATCCTACCTGCGTTCGATCGCATCGTAACTCGTGCTGGCGGCGGTACGGTGAATCACGCACTCGCGGCGGGTGTCGGGCTCGTCTTCGTGGAAGAACCGCAGGTGCAAATCAAGCTGATCGAACGCGAATGTGCAAGGCTCGGCCCCAGCGGCCCTCCCGCAACGCTGGAGGAATTTCGGACAGATCCCAAGGCATGCATAGATCGCCTCGTCGAGATGACCCTCCCGAAGCCGCAGGTTGCTCCTGCGCTGAATGCCGAGAAAACTATCGTGGAACGTATAATCTCGCTGGTTACTTAAAGTGTTCTCGACCAAAGCGCTGGAGCCATCCAATCGGGTAGCCGGGGGTGTTTAGCTCAAATCGAGGTAGGACAGCCGGTTACCCGACTGCCCCCTCCCGGATCCCGGCGTGCGGAATTACCGCACCGGGCTCTTCAAAGTTGCTCGCTTCGCACACGGTCTTTAAATGCTTAGAAGTCATGAC
>JBOICY010000035.1:0-14891 GCA_050740335.1 Methylococcales bacterium
GCTCGAGTGCGCGAACATCGTGTGCAAACTATTTACCCACCGGTTTTAGAACCTGTTCAAGATCTCGCTGAAGGGCGCATTGCGGCGTTAAAATCAAACTCAAAATGCTCACAACCTTCGTGTATGCTCCGCTTTTCCGTTCGATTTTGCCTTGCACTGCATCCCTTGATCGAGATCTTGAACAGGTTCTTATGGCGCGTAATCCAACAAAACGAGGCATAGACCTTGACTGACGAAAATCTTGTCGAATTTTTGGCTGAAGTCGAGATGCTGTCCCTGTTCAGCCGGGCCGAACTCGCGCAACTCGCGGATCAAGCCGAACACCGGTTCTTCAATTTTGGCGATACCGTCTGTGTTGCCGGTGATCCCTGTGAGGGTCTTTACGTGATCAAATCCGGAGCGGTGCGGGTATTCGTCGAAGAAAACCGCAAGGAAACCAGCCTGGGTTTGCGGAAAACCGGCGAGGTCTTCGGCGAGCTGGCCGCGCTTCGCGAACACAAGCATGAGGCCTCGGTCCGGGCCTCGGCCAAATCCGAACTGCTGGTCATGCCGCAGTCCGTCCTCGCCCAGGTCGTCGCCCGCAATCCCGAGGTCCGGGCGGAGATCACCCGCTACGTCGCGGTCAGCTCCGCGGGGGGCTTCGTGACCCGCTTGTTCGACCTCAGGGGTAAGCTCGACAAAAACGAAATCGAGGAAGTGGTCCGCAATGTCGGCGTCAAAAGGATCAAAGCCGGACAAACCATTCTCGAACAGGATGGCAAAGACGATCGCAGGCTGTATGTGGTTCGGCAGGGAGAAGTCCAGGTCGTGGTGCGGGAGAAGGGCGACGAATACCGGGTCGCGAGCTTATCCCAGGGAGAGGTTTTCGGCGAAAAGGCCTGCCTGATGAGGCAGTACCAGCCGGCTTCGGTGATTGCCGCGAGCGACGTCGTGCTGCTGGTGATTCCGGAGGTTACAGTCTATTCCATCGTGCAGCGCAACCCGAAGCTCAAGGAAGCGCTGGAAGAACGCATCCGCTTCTTCGACCGCGAGCTGCAAAGACAGAAGAAGCTCGCTGAACGCCGCAGACGGCCGATTCTGGTCGACCTGAAATCGAAACCGGAAATGGGGGAACGCATCATCAAACGTTTCCCTCTGATCCAGCAGGCCGAGGAAATGGATTGCGGCGCGGCCTGCCTGGCCATGGTCTGCAAACATCACGGGATCAACATCACGCTGGGCAAATTGCGCGAGATGGCCAATGTCACCACCCAGGGCGCGACGCTCGACAGCCTGGCCCGGGTCGGGGAATCGCTCGGCTTCGCGATGCGCGGGATGCAATGCACGTTCCAGTCCCTGCTCGAATTCGAGATGCCATTCATCGCGCATTGGGAAGGCTATCATTACATCGTCGTCTACGGAATTTCAAAAGAACACGTGTGGGTCGCGGACCCGGGCCCTGGCTTCAAGAAATTAAACGTGGAACAGTTTGAAAAAGGCTGGACCGGAACCTGCCTGTTGTTCAGTCCGAGCAGCGATCTGATCCAGCTTTCCACCACGCGCTCCCCGTGGATTCGCTTCATCGGCTATATCAAACCCTATAAGAAAACGCTCGGCTATCTGTTCATGGCGACTTTCGTGATCCAGATTCTGGGCGTGGCACCCCCGGTGATCATCCAGAATATTCTCGACCGGGTGGTCGTTCACGATAATTTCTCGCTGTTGAATCTGTTGATCAGCGGCCTGATCATCACCAATGTTTTCACTCAACTGACCGGAGTGCTGCGTTCCTTTCTTTCCGTCTACATGGTCCGCAACCTGGACTTTTCGATGATGTCGGGTTTTTTTAAGCACGCCTTGTCCCTGCCGATCTCGTTTTTCGCGACCCGCCGAACCGGGGATATTTTCGCGCGTTTCCAGGAAAACCAGACCATTCGCAGTTTCCTGACCGAATCCACCGTCGCGACCGTGCTCAACTTGTTGATGGTCTTTATCTATTTCACGATTCTGTTCCTGTACAACGTGAGCATGACGCTGCTCTTGATCGCGTTCGTGATCCCGATTATCGTGTTGACCGTCGCGGTAACCCCCCGGATCAAGAAATACGCGCGGGAATCCTTCGAGGCCGCGACCGATTCGAAATCGGTGCTGATGGAAACCATCGGCGGCGCCGAAACCATCAAGGGCATGGGAATCGAACGCGCGATGCGCTTGAAATGGGAGCGTAAATATGTCAAGTCCCTGAATGTCCAGTACCGCGCGCAACGATTCGGCATATTCATCGGTCTCACGAGCCAGGTTTTGAACTCGGCGACAACTATCGTGATTCTGTGGTATGGCGCGAATCTGGTTCTCTCTCACGAGCTGACCATTGGCCAATTAGTTGCGTTCAATTCACTGATGGGCAGCGTGCTGTCCCCGCTGATGGGGCTGGTCGGGCTTTGGAATCAAGTCCACGAGGCCGGTGTCGCGATGGAACGGCTCGGCGATGTGCTTGAAATCGAACCCGAACAGAGTCCGCGCGACATCGCTTCGCGCGTGGCCCTGCCGGATCTCCGCGGCGCGATTAAATTCGAAGAAATGTATTTTCGCTACGGCGGCGAAGAAACTCCCTACGTGTTGAAGGACATCAACTTTGAAATCAATCCCGGTGAACTGGTCGCGATCGTCGGACAAAGCGGGTCCGGCAAAACCACTCTGGCCAAATTGCTGGTCGGATTTTATCCACCAACCGAAGGCCGGATGAGCGTCGACGGCTACGACATGGCGGTGCTCGACAAGGAATATTTTCGCGCCCAGGTCGGTTATGTCATGCAGGGAAATCTGTTGTTTACCGGAACCATCGCCGAAAATATCGCGGCCGGCGAGGAAAACCCGGACCGGCGCAGGATCATGGAAGTCGCCAAGATGGCCGATGCGCATGGTTTCATCGGCAGCATGCCGCTTGGCTACAACCAGATCGTCGGCGAACGCGGCGTGGGACTTTCGGGAGGACAGATTCAGAGAATCTGTATCGCGCGCGCGCTTTACCAGGATCCCAAATTGCTGATTTTCGATGAAGCCACTTCGGCGCTGGATACCCAGTCGGAAAGCAATATCCTGAGCAACATGCAGGAAATACTCAAGGGCCGCACCGCGGTCGTGATTGCCCACCGACTCAGCACCATCATGCAGGCCAACAAGATCCTGGTTCTCTACGAAGGTTCGATTGTCGAACAGGGCACCCACGAAGAACTCGTGAATGAGCAGGGGATGTATTATCAGCTGGTGCAGAAACAGATGGCCGCCGGGCAGGAACTCGGCCATTCGGTCATCGCTTAAAGGCCCCGATATCGGGAAACGGAATTCCGATATCGGGTTTTGGCTTCTTATCGCCCGGTAATGCGATCAGGCAGCGACCGGAAAACCTAAGGCTTTGAAATTCCCGTTTCGCTGGTTTCCGAATTGATCGACCGTTGCATTGGGCGAATCCGTGATTTCGGTAAGTTGGTTCAGCTGGTTGAACTGCAAAGTATCCACGAAAATCTGATTCAGGGTGTTTGTGATATTCGTGTTCAGGGTCTGGTTGAAGGTGAACGGGGCCGCTCCGTCCGGCGCGAATGCCGAAGAGCCTGGCAAAAAGAATGCGAACAGGGCACTCCGGCCCAAACCGCGGCCACCCAGGTGAGACCGCATCGCCTCACGGTCCAGTTCCTTGCTTGTGGCCAGATCATTGATGGCTAAGGTTGTCATTTCTAAACTCCTGAAGGATGAGTTGATTAGTTTCGCAAATGGTTTAGCAGAATAGATGCCAGTTTTTCCGGTAGCCCGACAAGCCCTTTTCAATCAAAGGAAAACCTCGCTATTTTGTATATTCTAAACCGGCGCATTCCCTGAATCCCATCGAGACTGTATGCACCATACAAACAAATTGCACTAAATGCAGCGTTTTTCCAAACAGATAGAAGTAAAACCGACGAACAGAAAGTCCACCTTGTCGATCGACTGACTGTAAGTTATTAGTTGCTATTGATTTATGAAGAGTCTTTGATATTTGGCATACTCTCTGCTTGCTTTCTTTCAAGCGAAGCAATCGCTGATCATTTTGACCATCGACTCAATTTTCAACCGACTTGGAGAACATCATGAAAACATTAACGATCAACGACCTGGCAACAGACAAAGAACTCGACCGTAAAGCGATGTCTGAAATCAGCGGTGGAACCGGTGAATTGTTGCCAATAATCGGCGGATTGGATGTTTTGTCGCCGGATTTCTATAATAAGGTCAGCCCGATTACCCAAGCGGCATCCCTGCCAACCGGCCAAGGCAACAACCTCGGACAGACCGACACTACGATTGCAACCAACGGCTATGGAATCAACTACGTGAGCAACAACAAATTTGCGAGCCAGACCAACCTGAATGCGATCTTCGATTTTCTGAAGCCCTTTATCGGCTAATCCGGAACCACGATAAAAAAGGAGGCAAATGCCTCCTTTTTTTATTCGTTCCAATCCTCGGGCTTCTATTCCAATCAAACTGCCCGTCCGGCTCCTGATCCGAATAAAACTCCGAGGCCAGAGCACAACACCAATCAAAATTTCCTCTGCTTAAATTCGATGGTCGACTCTGAAGCGCTTCAAGCCTCATTATAAAAAGGGCTTTGTGATGGCTTGAGTTGACGACATTGGATGCCGGCTGGAGCACTTCGTTAGGCCGAGCTGAGTTCCCACCGCTTTGCGCGAGCTGATAATTCCTGAACGCATCGGGGCCAATCGTGTAATGTGGCAGGGTCAAAGTCGGCACCGTTTGGCCACACTAGAGTTTGCACTTCAGGATCAATCTTAGCTTGATTAAACAGAGACAAATCACGCAACGGCCGGTAAAGTTCTCCTGCAAGAACAGGCTGAAAATTGATGACATGTTCCGTGTCATCGTCAAATCGGACCCGTAGAGTATAGGCACTCACGATTTCAAATGACTGGACACGATAAATCGGATGGACCATTTTCCCCTCCTCATGCTCGAGGCTTAATTGGTAGTGGTTTATGCCCTTCCTGCAAAAGTTGCCAGTCTTTAAGCAATTCTGATTGATGTAATTCTGCCCACGCTTCAACAAGGCGCCCTTGGCGTTTGGATAATGAACCAGCAATCAATTCTATCGGATCAAGGCCCGTATATCCCAACATCATCCTGATAATAAGCATGGAAGTGGGGGACATGGTGAGGCCCACTGGCTTCGGTATACATTCGAATGATGATTCCGAAAAAACGGCTAAGCTCGGGCATGAAACGATTCTACTATATTACGATCAAAACGAGATAAACGACCGAATGTGCCGCTTGGTAGATTGCGTTACGGTCTCGTTTACCGAGCGCGATAACGGTGATGAATCCTATTTGGTCATCTCCACGATACACTAGGCGATAGCCCGAGAATCCTAATCTGGTATAGATTTTGGGCGTTTTTGGCGGCAGCGGCTATTGGTTTTGCTGAGGTCTTTTTGCCGTTATCTATATCAAGTCAGGACTCTCCTTTGTCAGCTATTCTTTTCCTCCCCGCTCGGCCATCCCGCTCGGGATGCTTTGCATATGCACCGATCATGGGTTAGATTAACGACGGGGTGGCTCAGCGCCTACGACGGTTTCGGGTTCGACGGCTCCGACGTCGTGCGTTGTGCGGTTCGCAACGGGGCCCTCCGAACAATCGGACCAACAATCCGGGTTTTCGGTCGATGTGCGCCGGAGTTCTCCATTTTTCAGGCTTGCATCCGGAAAAGCGCTTTGTTCATGGACAGCCGACGGCGGTGCAAGGCCGTAACCAGCTCGCGTCTTCCCGGATCGCACCGGGTTTCCCGGCCGGTCGAATAGAAAATCCGCCCCGCGTCCTGCCGCTGGCACGGCGCGGGGTTTTTCATCCTGTATATGGACACGCGGAATCATGAAGAAACTCATCAAACCGCTGATTTTTCTCTTGGGTGTAGCCCTGTTGTTCGGGTTCCGCGAGCCGCTGATCGAAAAGGCGATCGCCTTATGGAATCTGGATAATGAGACTCGGGGCAAGTCGAATGACTGGCTGGATATTGTGACCAAGATTGGCGGCATCTCGGGCGCGATTTGGCTTGCCATAGCCTGGTTTTGGAAAGGGCCAAAGCAGAATGGTCCCCAGCCCATCAACGTCATCGTTCCACCGCCAATCTCTCCGGATCGATCCGAGAACCTGACAGACTATTACCAACGCCTGCGCAAATCCTGCGAGCGGATCGATCTGTCGCTGGTGGATACGAAGTTCACCGAATATGCTCGCAGGGTGGAAGGCCGCATCACCCTGCCCGTGGTCTACCAGGAAATGGAGGCGCTGCCGTATCGGACCGAAAAGAAGGGCGCAGTGGAACCGGAGCACAAAATGCGCCTGCACGGACAGGAACGCAAGCCGCTGATAAGGCTGTGCGCCGAAGACAAATACCGGCGCGCGGTGGTGCTTGGCGATCCCGGCTCGGGCAAGAGCATGTTCATGGACAACCTGGCCTGGCAGGTTTCGGGCAGCCATGTCGGCGAAATCGACGAGCGCCTGCCCGCGGAATTCCGTCGTTTGCCGCTGGTCCGGGTACGCTTGCGTTCGGCGGCCTGGTCGTGCCGGCAGGATGGCTTTGACCTTCTGAAGGTCCTTAAACGGGAAGTACTCGAACAGTCGGGAACGAATAGCGGCGAAGAGGTGTGGCGCTCACTCGAAGCTCCCTTGCTGGAACACGGCTTGATTCTGCTGGACGGGCTCGACGAAGTGCCCGAAACCGATGACATGCGTCTCGACATGCTGGATGCCATCGATCGACTCGTGAAAAACCTGGGGCCTCAGGCACGACTGATCATCACGAGCCGCCCCTACGTGTTCGAGGACGAGCGCAAGTACTGGCTGGATGCCTTCGCCTGCCTGGAACTGCAACCGATGAGCAACGAGCAGATAGAACAGTTCATCGACCACTGGTACCGGCTGTTGCGTGAAACCCGCGGGAGATCCGAAGAACTCGCGCGGAGGATTGCGCACCAGCTTTTCGTCGAGCTGCAAGACCGCGACTATCTGCTGGAACCGGCGCGCCGCCCGCTGATCCTGACCCTTTTGACGTCTTTACATTTCGCGCGCGATATATTGCCGCATTCGCGCGCCGAACTTTATCAGGAAGCGGTCGCCCTGATGCTGGAACGCTGGACCCAGCGCATCTACCGTGAAAATCCCGAATACCCGCTCGATGAATACGAGCGCAAGGCATTACAGGAAAGCGACGTGATCCGCAAGGCGGCCTTGCAAAAACTCGCGATGGATGCAAACCGGAGGAAAACCCTGCAAATCTCCGATGTCCAGATCAATGGTCTGTTTTCAGAGTTTCTTGCGGCGGATTGCAATCCCAACAACCTGTTGGACTTTATCCGCTATCGGAGCGGGATTCTCAAACCCGGACAGGGCAGGAATTTCGAGTTTTACCACCGTTCCTTCCAGGACTATCTGGCGGCGCTCGAAATTACCGAAATGGATGATTGGCAGGATCAGATCGACCGCCTGCTGCGCAGCGAAGGCAGGGATTGGTGGGGCGAAGTCTTCCTGCTGCTCGTGAGCGCCAAGGTCGCGGGTAACAGCAAGCCGGATGCGGTGGCCTTGCTGCTGCGCTACGTGCCGGAAACGCTGGATTATGCGAGCTATCCGGCAGACGAATGGCCAGGGCTGTTCCTGGCCGCCCGCGCCACGATCGAGCAGCAAAAGCCTCTGCAGGGCTATCACAACCCGCAATACACCTTGCTTAAAAATAATCTTGGCCGTCATCTCAGGGCCGTGGTGGCAGGGGACTATAAACTGCGCGTGACTTTGCGCGCCGAAGCCGGCCAGCTGCTCGGCGAACTCGGCGACCCGCGTCCCGGCGCAACCGTGGTCAGGGACAAGGCCGGCAAGCCCAGGCTGTTCGCGGGGCTCAAGTTGCCGGACATCGCCTGGGAAAGCCTTCCCGAAGGCGAGTTCCTGATGGGATTTTCGGATGTCGAAGCACGACAGTCCTGGGAAAAATTTTCGACGCCGGCTCATCGGTTCAGGGTGAGCGCCTTCAAAATCAGCCGCTATCCCGTGACCAACGCACAGTTCGCGTGTTTCGTGGAGGCTGGCGGTTACGAAAACGAACAATACTGGCTGGAACCGAAGGCGGCCCTGGATTGGCTGCGCGGCAGCCAGGCTGATTTGTCGCTGCTGGACGATAATCCCGACTTGCAAAAAAACTATCAGGACTGGCTGGCCCAGGAAAAGACCCGCCGCCAGCCCTGGTTTTGGGAACAACGCAAGTGGAACAATCCCAACCATCCCGTGGTGGGCGTGAGTTGGTACGAGGCGCTCGCGTTCTGCCGCTGACTCAATGCGAGCCGGCAGTATCCAGGGGAAATCCGTCTGCCGACCGAGGCGGAATGGGAATACGCGGTAACCATTGCCCCCGACTAGCCGTATTGGCGTCAGTCACCACATATTCCTTCCAATATGCTAATTCTACTTTGTCAGATTATGACAAGCTCGTCATACCCGCCGGGAAGCGGGTATCCAGTGCCATGGAGGCAGTAATCTCACATCCATGCATGGAGCCTGGATTCCGGCAATCTGCCTGCCGGAATGACGAACTTTGAATATAGTGATCATGTAATCTGACAATGTAGAACTAAGCCTTATCTCGAATCGGTGAATTTTGATGAGGGGAAAGGTGATGGATATCGTATATACCGATCTGCGCTTGGCTAACCACGCACGAGCGGACTTGGATGAAATCAATGTAACCGCGCTGGTTGACACGGGTGCATTGCATCTGTGTATCCCCGAGCATGTTGCGGTGCAACTGCAACTACAATCGCTAAAAGCGCGCGAGGTGCAAACAGCCGATGGAAAATCGCATCTTGTTGACTGTATCCTTGGTAGTCAGTGCATGAATTGCTAACGTCGACCTTCTACCTCGTCCGGCTCCGGAATGATTCGTGTTTATGCCATGAATAGTTCCGGGGATGCTGCTTTTTCTGAAAATGTGAAGTCGATCACAATTCTCGGATCCCGATTTGATCAGCCAGGCCGCTTATCTATATTCTTATAGAAGTTATGTCAAAACTCGCGTGCGGTGCCCCGTTCGACTTTTCGTTCGGACGCCCGGGCAGTCTATTCGATCACTCACTTCGGTCCAAGGGGGCTTTTTATGAATCAATTCTTTAAACGGATCGTCGGTTATATGGCGGATCAATACGTAACGGTATTGATCTCGATGGCGGTCGTTGCAAGCATTACCTATTTGGTACTGATTTATGACCTCCAGAGTCACGAAGGCGGGGCTGCTTCAATCCGGTTAAGCGCGGAACAGAGTCAGTTGGTGCAACAAATTCAATTGGCAATCAGCCGGATAGCCGAGACTCAAAGTCCGAATAAGCAGAGACAGATTCGCGGTGAAGTGGTCAGTTTGCTCACGAAACTCAAGGATTCGCATATTTCCTTGAGCCGGGGCGACCGCTTCGTACGTGAAGGGAGCCGGATTATTCATATACCCGGAGAGTTATCGAGCGAATTGACGCGGGTATATCAGGATGCGCCCTATTTTCTGGACGACAAGGTTCAAAACTACGCCGCGACCGTCAAGAAACTCCTCTCGATCGATCAACTTCAATTCGGTCGGAGCAATCCGGAGATTCGACGTTTTCTGTTAGAAAATCGAAGCGAATTGCTCGAAGGTTTCGAGCGGGCGCTGTCGCTTCAACAGACGGAGAACGAGTACAAACTGGACAAGACCGTGAATCGCCAGCACCTGATGTTCGCGATTACCTTGTGCAGCTTGATTATCATCGGGGTGGCCATACTCCGTCCGCTGGTTCTTAAGATCCGGGAAAGTATGGATCATCTGCAGGAAGAGAAAGATTTTACCGAGAATGTCCTGGACACCTCGCAAGCCTTGATTATCGGCGTGGATGCGGCACGCCATATCGTTCTGTTCAACCAGTACGCCGAGGAGATCACGGGTTGGCTTAACCAGGAAATCAGCGGTCAGGATTTCTTCGATCCTTTCTTCCCCGGTGGCGACCGGGAAAAGATGGAAGCCCTATTCGACGAAATGATCCGCGGCGAGAAAGCCGAGGGTGAAATCGAAACCCGGATGACGATCCGCAGCGGCGAGGTTTTGCAGGTTACCTGGCATAACACGGTGATCCGCGACAAAAACACCGGGCAGCCCGCATTGTTTCTCGCAACCGGCATCGATGTCACGCAACGCAAAGAAGCAGAGATTCGTTTACAGCTTACCCTGAGTGAACTCGAAAAAATCAGTCGCCGTTTACAAAACGAAATCGAACTCGCTGCAAATCTGCAAAGAGCGATTTTGCCGAGCCCCGTGATCGATCTGCCCGGGATCCAGGGGCAGGCCAAACTGCTGACCTCAACCGAGGTTGGTGGCGACTATTACGATTATTTCCCGATCGCCGGTTACAAATCCGTGTTGATGGTCGGCGATGTGAGCGGTCACGGGGTTGCCGCGGGAACCATGGTCAGCGCGGCCAAGGCCGGTATTTACCCGCTGATCCATCAAGGAGTCAGCCGTCCGAGCGAGATTCTCAGGACTCTGAACGAAACGATACTGGCCACGGCCCATCAGTCATTGCTCATGACCATGGCCTGCATCAGTCTGGACGCGAGAAGCGGAATGCTCCATTTCGCGAACGCCGGCCATGTGCTTCCTTATATCCGCAGAAAACAGGATCGCAAGTGGTCAATGATCGAATCGTCCGGAATGCCGCTCGGCACCAGTATCGATTCGGATTATGCGGTCGCCGAAATCGAACTGGAACTGAATATCGGAGACCGGCTGTTTTTGTACACGGATGGATTGGTTGAAGAAGAGTCCCCGCTAGGCGAAGCCTTCGGCTACGATAGACTGGAAAAAGTGCTTGACCAGTACGGCGATACGGAACCCGAGGTGCTGCACGAACAATTGATGACCGAATTGCACCGGCATTGTGCAGGCCGGGCTCTGACGGACGATGTGACGGTCGTGATCGTGAATCATACCGACCGCGTATTCGAGGCCGTTTCGACTGGATTTGAGACCAGCGACATCATTCGGGTCTCCGACGATTTTTACCGTCAGGGTGAACACCCGATTCCGAGGATACCCCGTCAGTACGTGGTGTTTTTTGCCGAGCGCTCGTTTGCCGACCTCTTGCCTCGCTTCAAAAGGGATGGGGTTTGCCGGATCATTCCGAAAAATAATCCCTTTTACCAGAAAATCGGAATGGAGCGCCTGTTGAATCAGCATCATGAAGGCGTCGATAGTGATATTTACAGCCTGATCCCGCATAGTCGATTCCGCCGCCAATTCGAGTTGACTCATTCGGACGATAAGCTCTTCGTAATGGAAGAAATCCAGAGCTGGTTGTCGGAACATGACTTGTCGGGTAGTGAATATTTGGACAGCCTGGTGGTCATCCTGGACGAACTGCTCGAGAACAGCTTGTATGCGGCGCCTCGCGATGGACAGGATAATACGTTCTATAGCAAGGGTCAGAGCCGTGAACTGGCCTCCAACGAAGATATCCGCATCGACCTGTTACTCGATGGAACCGTGCTGGGGCTGATGGTTACGGATAACTGGGGCACCTTGGCGCCGGTAACTTTCCTTAGAAGCCTGGAACGAGCCATGCATCAGGGAATTGTGGCCGGTGTTGGAGGCGGCGGACTTTATATGATGTGGTGTCTGTCGGATTATCTGCAAATCCGGGTGCATCCGCACAAACGGACCCAGGTCACTTTGCTGTGGGATCTCAGCAAAGCCTTTGAGATGAGCAACAATACCGGTTTCCAATTTCTTTATCACAGTGAACAAGAGGAGGTTTTGAGCTAATGGTTATCGTGGATACTTTCGAAATCCATCCGGCTTCGGAATCGGTGGGCGATTTCAACTGTTTTGATTGTGTGGGCTCGATCGACGCGCAGGCGGCGGCCGTGATCGAGGACTTTCGCGGTCAGATCGATGGAAGCAATGTCCTTTTGGATTTTACCCGGGTTGAACGCGTGAATTCCATGGGCCTCTCCCTGTTGCTGAAATTATTTGAGGAACGTGAACATCGAGGCGCCCGAGTTCAGGTCCGCAATTTGAATCGTATGACGAGCATGCTGTTCAAGATTACCGGCCTTGGTCGTTTTGTCGAGGGGCATGGTGGCGATTGTTCAAAACCGGTCCGAAACGAGCCGGTGTCGTTGTCGAGGGCGGCCACCAATCACTCGGGCGCCAAACTGCCCGCGGATGCGACACTGAAGTTCATGGCTAATTTACAGACCGGACAGCAATTGAGCGGATGGTATCTCTTGAATACCTATTTGCAACGGCGTCTGGAGCGGCCCATCCATCTCGAACAACCCCAACTTGGTAAGGATTTACAGGAATCATCGGTCGATCTGCTTTTTTCAAAACCTTTCGATGCCTGTTCGCTGATCAAAAACCAGGGATTCGTCCCACTGATGCGGCCCGCCGGCGATGCGGATGAGGTGGTAATCCTGATGCGTGCCGATGATCCGCGCAAGCTTGGAGACTTGAACCGACCCGATGTGGTTACGGTCTCGAAAGGTAATTTTGTATATATTCTCGGACGATCTTTATGCGATGAATCCGGATTGGATTCAGGCCATTTCAGCTACCAGTTCGCGGGAAATGAGATCAAGGCATTGCAAACGCTGATTAAAGGGAAAGCCGACGTTCTGTTTATGCTGAAGAAGACCTACGAGGGTTTGTCTTCCTTCGCGCGCGGGTCGACCCGAATTATCGACGAGAGCTCGACCAATTTCGCGTTCCACTTTTTTTGCGCGGCCCCTTACTTGAAGGAATTGCATGAACCCCTGATTCAGGTGTTTACCGAAATGGGAGACTCGGACCAGGGTCGTCAGGTGCTGAACGATATCCAGATCGATGGCTGGTGCCGCCCTGACGAAGGCGAAATCCAGATGTTGCAGAGACTGTATAATCTCTATTTGGACTGATCGTCCAAACTGAATTTCTCGACTGGCTGATTGGAGGTTTTCGGTCATCTCGAGACCGTCGCCGCCGTGGCTGGTTTTCTTGATCGGTAGACCCTTGTCAAGAGGTAGGGGACTCGAAACGAGGCTTCGTTATTTGACGATGCGGAACGGCTTGTAAGGCTACCGATCGAAAACCACGCCGCTGGATTCATCACCGACAGGGATGATTGGTCGAATCCAACCCAACCCTTGTTCTATTCATCGGCTAAACGCCTTTTTTGAAATCCCGCCCGTCCAACCAACTGGTCCGTGTCCCTCAAACTCCCGGATTAGTTTGAGGTTATCAAAATAGATCCACGCTCTGTCCTTGGCAGTGGGTAGGAATTCCGTGGTTTATCCGCACCCGCTTTTGATCGTATGGCCCGTTTCCGCGCCGCATCGAAAATTCTTGCGGGTCGTGGCCATAAAAGCGTATGTTTTAGGTGCACCAAAATTATTCATTTTTCCTGGCAGGAAAATTCATAATAGCTATCAACCGAGGAGAAAGTATGAGCGATAATACTAAGATCGCTTTGGTTACCGGTGGCACGGGGGGAATAGGCGCGGCGATTTGTCTGAAGCTCGCGGAATCTGGTTTTCGTGTCGTGACCAATTACAGAAATGAAGTAAAAGCCCAGGCCTGGAAGGCGGAAGTAGCCGCCAAGGGCTACGATATCGGGAGCTATCAGGCGGATGCGTCCGACTTCGGCCAGTGCGAAGCCCTGGTGAAAAAGATTGAACAGGACTATGGAGTGGTCGAGGTGCTCGTGAACAATGCCGGAATTACCCGCGACACAACCCTGCGCAAAATGACGCTCGAACAATGGAATGATGTGATTCATGTCAACCTCGACAGTGTGTTCAACATGAGCCGGCAAGTCGTCAACGGTATGCTGGATAAAGGTTGGGGCAGGATCATCAACATCTCTTCGATCAATGGTCAGAAAGGGCAATTGGGGCAAACCAATTATTCCGCATCCAAGCGCGGAATGCATGGCTTCACAATGGCCCTCGCGCAGGAGGTGGCGCGCAAGGGGATTACCGTGAATACGGTTTCTCCCGGCTATATCGCCACGGAGATGGTGATGGCGGTTCCTGAAAAGATCCGCGATGCGATCATTGCCGATATCCCGGTCGGTCGTTTGGGCACGGTGGATGAAGTCGCTGGAATCGTCGATTTTCTGATTTCCGATTACGCGGCCTTCATAACCGGCGCGGATATCGCCGTCAATGGCGGACAGCTAATGTTCTGAAACCAGGAATCCTGTCCGGAAAGGAAAGCCACGCTTTCCGAATTTAGACGGCGTGGCCGGTCCAAGCCGCGCGGGGATACGTCTGCGCCGAGTCGGAATAACCTCTGTACGGGCGACGGTCGATTCGGATTTCTTAGGCCCGATAGTCGTGGAGTCTGGTAGCAACAAATAGTCGTGGAGTTCTTGACAAGGGACGGTTGTCGGTTACAATGATTATTACAATTACGCGGGAATAGCTCAGTTGGTAGAGCACAACCTTGCCAAGGTTGGGGTCGCGAGTTCGAGTCTCGTTTCCCGCTCCAATTCCTCACGCGCGTGGCCTTCATCATTGCCGTCGCCCGATATCGGTTGCGGGGCCAGTCACAAGCGCTATTCACCACGCATGCCCTGACCGGATTCAAGACAACGTAACCCGCCAGATCCCGTTCTTTTTCGACCAGGATAGCCTCAAATAGCGTTCGTTGAAGACCGGATATTCGCGTGTTTGGAGGCGGACTTTTCTCATCTGTTAGCAACAAATAGAAATGTCCGGTTCTGTAGCAAATAAACTGTCCGCTTTTAGATCTAAAGCGGACCCCATTGTCAAGCTATTTCTTGTGTTCGAAACAAATTGTTGTTGTATCTAAAAAAAC
>JBOICY010000036.1:0-2493 GCA_050740335.1 Methylococcales bacterium
GTTTTTTTAGATACAACAACAATTTGTTTCGAACACAAGAAATAGCTTGACAATGGGGTCCGCTTTAGATCTAAAAGCGGACAGTTTATTTGCTACAGAACCGGACATTTCTATTTGTTGCTAACACGCATTGGTGATTTTAAATCACGCACCGGGGGTGCGGACGAAACCCAGCCCTCGAAGTGAGCCGGTAACTGTTTTAGCACTATCGATTTAGACTTGTAAACCTCTCGGTTTTTGAGAACCTTCCGTTCACAAAAAAGCCGGTTATTTTTGCGATTATCCGGTGGGTTGTCCCCTTGCCAAATCGCGCGGGAGCAACGCGCTCGATCTCCAAAGATACCGGAAATAAACCGCTTCTTGAATAAGTTCCCGGATACCGAAGGCGGCTTGCTGCGCTGGCATGCCCAGTTCTGATTGGAAATTTCGAAGGAAGCGATTAACCGCGTGGCTTGCGCAACGTGGCGGCGTCCTGCTGGTGACCTGTTCCGGGACTCACAGCCCCGAAAACACCACGGCGGCGCTCGCAACTGCCTCATGCGCCGTGGTATAAGGGAAACCTTCGCTACAAGAAACGGCCGCAGCCTAGGCTTTGCGACACAACTTCGAACGCGAGCCGCTTTACTCGATTCCTGCATCCACTAAAGGACTCACCGCTTGTCGGATCCGCTATCGACCCGATGGTGTAATCGTGCTGGAATATCAGTTCCAAGAGGATGGTTGGCTACCGATACAGCGCGATGCGCGCATCGAGTACACGGTACTGGACGCTCGTCTCACGCTGACTTCGAATAAACAACCGAAAGCCATCCTCGCCCGCGCCGAACGCGCAGTCTTCGGCGCCGAGGGGTGAGTAATGGACTGGCGCCGGCTCGAAATAGGACGGGAGCACTATGACCATGACCAAACCGAGACGGTATTTCGTGGCGATGTCTGCAACTGTCAAGCGCGAATTCGGCGCAATCAAAATAATCCTGTCGTATGGCTCATGCTCAGGAGTGCATGCTGATCCGCACCGTCGGACAGGAGGAGCGACCTGGTTCCTTTCGTTGCATGCCAATTGTACGCAGCCTTGCCCGCAACGAAAGCGACTATAAAAAGCAGCTGATGACCTGCGGCAGGGACCACCGCGACGATCTGGATGAACGCGGAACCTTTAGCGAAGAGGCACTGGCCGAATTCACCCGCTTTTTCCTGACAAGCTGCATCGACCAGATCATGTTCCTGGAATCGCTGGCCCAACCGGCCCGACTGCGCGACCGCGTTGCAATATGGACCGAAGAGGAAATCCGCTCCGGCGCGCTTCCGCTCAAATCCGGTGTTGTGCTGGAAACGGTGCTCTACCGCGGTGTTCTCCCCCGAGGCGATGTGGCGGATATCCTAGGCACAAGCGAGCGTCAGGTACGGCGCGTCACTCCGGCCCTGCTCACGGGGCGTGCTGGTCTAGAACAGCCGCTGCGCCTGGCTTTCCCGGCAAGGCTGGCGGAACGCTGGATGCCGGGATTGTTCCCGGCATCCGCTTAGTGCTACTTTGTCATATTTGCAACTAATACAGAGACTCATAAATAACGAAACATGGTTTGCACTGATGCTTATTCATCCCGACCCAAGGAGTTGTCCATGCGCCAGACTGAATTGCATGTTACCGAAACGCATCGCCGGTTGATTGAGACTTACTGCAGCAAGGGTTCGCGCCCGGCCCGTGAAGTGAATCGGGCACACATTCTTGCCGGCCTTGACCGGAAGATTCCCGAGACTTGGATCATGGCAGTGCTCGGGGCCGGGCGAACCGCCATCTGGCCGACGCGGGCGGTGTATCTGGGGGGAGGACTGGAATACGCCATGTCTATTCCAACCGCAAGAACTGGTTGTTTGGGTGTTTGCCTGGACGAGAAAAGCAAACAGTTGCTGCGTGACACGAGAACCCCGCTGTTGGCCAAACCCGGCATGTTCGCGAAGCCGGATTACGAGTATCCACGCGGTGGAGCGTGCAATCTGTTCGTGGCGGGGGAGCCCACGGGAGGAAGACGCAAAGTGGTCGTGACCGATCATCGCGCCAGACGGATTTCGTTGCCGAACGTTATGCTGTTGACAGGCAACGCGTCTATGCGGTATGCACCTCGAATGGCGGGAACCTGGTGCAACGTCTGGCCATGGAGTCGCCGGAGCAATTTGCGGCGGTGGCATCCGTGGTCTCGGCGATGCCGAAGATCAACCGGTGCCGGACCAGCCGCAAGCCGACACCGATTTTGTACATGAACGGCACCGAGGACCCCTTGCTACCGGATGCGGGCGGGCCCGTTGGGAAGGACCGCGCACGCCGTTGACAAACCGCATCGACACGCGACTCGATCGCCTACTGGGTGGAGGTAAACCGCGCCAACCGGTTGCCGGAACGCCACGAATTTCCGGACCGCACCCGCTGGGATCGCAGCACGGTGGTGCGGGAGAGGTATGCCAAATCGAGGTAGGACAGCCGGTTACCCGACTGCC
>JBOICY010000037.1:0-4263 GCA_050740335.1 Methylococcales bacterium
GGACTGGAGCCGCCCGGAAGGATTTCAGTTGCTTGGCGTACTGTTTCAAGAAGTGTTGCCGTCAATCGCCTAACCCGCCGCATCGTTCCCGGAATCGGTGCAAGGTAGAAGGTTTTTAGCCACAGCAGGGGACCAAATCGTATGGAACGATTTGGCAAACAGCCGCAGGCTGGCCCGCGGGGGGAGCCACGGGGATGTGGCGAATCAACCCGGAAACCGGGGCAAACCGGGACCTAAACACCGATTCAGGAGGGCTAAGCCTGCCTCCAACAGAAAGAAGGACGGCTGAAGACGGTAGGGAAGTTGCCGATACACCCATAGTACTCCGAGACGGGAAAACCGATCACTTAGGGGTTGCGGGTGTACGAAGTTGTGCAGCCCTCAAAGGAAACACGTACCGGGCAGGCAATGAACTTGAGTATACGATGCAAACCTCCCTGAGGGGAATAGCCGACAAAGCGGCACAAGACAACGCTTATCGGTTCCGTAACCTGATTAGCCTGCTTACCGTTGAGTTGCTGCTCCACTGTTGGCGCTTTGTCAACAAACGAGCGGCGGCGGGTGTTGACCGCGTCAGCGCGACTGATTATGCGCTGCATCGGGAAAGCAAGGTCGAAAACCTTGTGGCTAGCGTGAAAGGGGGTTGGTACCGGGCGAAGTTGGTTTAGATAAGTACATTCCCAAACTCAACGGGAAATGGAGGCCCTTGGGGATGCCGGCCATTGCCGATAAACTGCTGCAAACCGCGGGGCAGCGAAAAAGTCTTCGCGATTTAGGCAAGCAGGACTTCCTGCCGTGCAGTTTCCGGTACCGGCCGGGAACGGGTGCGCACAAGGCGGTAAAGGACTTATCAGCGGGATTGAGACCGGGTCACTTCAACTACCTCGTTGAAGCCGATATTAAACGCTTTTTCGACAACATAGACCACGACAAACTGCTGAACAGGCACTGATGTTGCGTATCGATGACAAGCCGTTGCTGAAACTCATCCGGCGGGGCAGCTGAAAGCGGGGATATTGGATGCCAATGGACCAGTGCTGCACCCGGGCAACGGGCACGCCGCAGGGTGGGATTGTCTCGCCTGCCTGCTCGCCAACGGGTATCTGCATTATGCCCTGGATGTGTGGTTTGAGGAGACCGTGAAAGCGCATGGCAAAGGCCAAGCGTAGCTTTGCCGGTATGCTGACGACTTGGTCTGTGCGTTCGAGTTGGAGCGCGATGCGCAGCGCCTCTATGAAGCGTTGCCAAAGCGTTTGGCAAAGTTCGGGTTGGAGGTGGCGGCTGAAAAGACCCACATCCTCCGCTTGGACAGGACATCCAAGCAACGCTTTGAGTTTCTGGGCTTTGAGTTTTACTGGAGCAAAGGCCGCTGGGGGCGAACCGTCCTCAAACGCCGGACATCCCGCAAGAAATACCAGGCCTCTTTAGCCAACTTTAAGGCCTGGTGTAAAGACCACTGCCAGTTGCCGAAACCGGTGTTATTTGCGAAACTGAACCGCAAGCTGCGGGGATACTGGAATTACTTACGCTTCCGGGGCAACTATGACAGCCTGCATGATTATTTTCATCATGCACCAGGAATCCTGTACAAGTGGCTCAATCGACGCAGCCAGAAGCGCAGCTACAACCAAGCCGGGTTCAGGGCGATGCTCAAAGACTTCCAACTGGCGAAACCACGCATCGGTTATGACTCCTAAGCATTGAAGACCGTGTGCGCAGCGAGCAACTTTGAAGAGCTTGGGTAGCGGTAATTCCGCACGATCCGTGAGGGGGCAGTCGGGCAACCGGCTGTCCTACCTTGATGGTCGTCCGGTTGAAATGAAGTCAGGCGCTGGTGATGACATGAACGCTATCGCAATTGCGAACGCCGAAACGCAATCTTCACGCGTGGTTGACGGTTGGCGTCTTCGGTCTTCTTGGGGTATTGAAGGGCTCGGCCGGGGCAGACACCAGAAAGTTCGCAGGTTACCGATGCACAGAAATCTTGTTCAACGCCCGCAGGCCGCGCGTGGCTCCGATTGCCACCGCTGAAAAGGTTGGGGCAGCTTCGTTCGGCACCGGGTTCTGGGTTATTTTACCGCCGCTGGTCAAATTCGGGCGTTTTCGGTGGGTGGTGGATGCAGGCGCCTTCGGCTTTCCGATCCTCATCAGCCTAACCCATCTTTAACACCCCAAATATTTTTCTCCGACAAAACCTGTATATACATACTGATTTTTTGCGGTATGGCACTACATTCGTGTCATCCAGGCAGATTGGGGGGTCAGGTGATCCGTTGTTTAGTTCCTCCCGGCAACGGGTTCAGGCCCAAGATGTGGTAAATCGTCCTCAGCGTCCCCTCCGGCTGCGTCGCCTTGCGCACCTGCAGGGTGTGACCGTCCTTCCGGGTAAAACTCACCGTAACCCGACGTTGGACGGACAGGATCTCGCGCAGCCCCGGCCAACGGGTGTCGATCCCCTTCGCTTTCAACTGCAGGCGGATTAGTTGGACGCACTGATACGCCAACACCGAAATGAACCGATGGCCATCGGTTCGGCATTCCTTGAAATGGAAGATGGGGCGGAGACCGAGTTCCGACTTCAGGCTCCGGAATACCGCCTCAAGATCGGTGAGCAGGCAATGTAGGTGCGTCAAAGTCGCTCCTCGGTCCAGTCTGCCTCTCGGTGCTGCGCGGGCAATAGGCGCCCGGCGTGGCCAGCATCGACCCCGGCTTGGCGGTGTGGGTCCAGGTCAAGCCGATCACTCGGTTTTTTGTCCTCATTGGTCTCGATCGTGACGGTGTAATGCTGCCCGGCCCCGAAGCTGCGTTGTTTCAATTTGCCGATGCGCTCTAAGGATTTTGTCGGGACACCGTTCCGCGCGGGGACGGGTCAAGCCTTCCGCCAGCCCCTGCTCGAAGCGCTGGCAAAACCGCTCGGCGATCCCGCGCTCCTTGGCTTCCCGTTGCGGCGAGTGGCAGTACCAGCGGACCTCTTGGGCCGCTTCATCCATTACCTTTTTTACCGTCAGGGTGTCGCCTCCCGTCGTGGCCACCGTGATTGGGCCGTCCGGTAACAGCAGCTCGGCTTCCCGGCTGACCACCCGGTGACCGTTAGCCGTGCTCGCGCCGCCAAACCAGATTCGCCTCGCTGGCGATGCCCCGCTCCATCACCACCGAGGCGCCCCGGGGCGCGCTTCTGCCCCGTGAGCATTGGCTCCAGGGTACGAGCCTCCACCGCATTGCCGGCAAACATCTCAAAACGGCGCACCAAGCCGCTGCCATCGAGCACCAATCCCAGGGTCACCAGGGGACAATCGGTACGTTTCTCCTTGGAGTGGCCCCGTTTGGCCTTGGGATTGGCCGCCTCTGCGCCTTCAAAATAAGTGTTGGTCAGAGATGGTACTGGGTGACCGTCGTCTCCAAGCTGAAGAGGTCCTGGATCTGGCTGAAAAGATGCGCCTCGACCGCCGCTTTATGTTTGAGCCAGACATCCGCGGCGCGAACCAGCCGCATACGGGACCATTCTGCGAAACAGAAGCCCAGCAACTCGCCCAGCGCGCTGGTGTCGTTGAGCCAGTTCCAGGGGTAGACAGTTCCGAACCGGGATGGGCCATGCGCCCGACAATCTGGGCCAGGATCATGGCTCGCGGGCAAGGGCGTTGATCCCCAACGCCGCCAACACCGGTTCCAGTCCCAACTGGACCAGGGCGTAGAGGGCGACATGCTCCACCCCCACCGAGCGCGGCTCGGCGACTGGCACGGAATTGACATCCACCTCGGCATAAGCGGGCTCTGCCGCAGCCGCCGGAGCGCGGGTAACCAGGTGCCCGGCCAGCTTTTGGGCCAAGCTCTCGACCCGCTCGGGCAGGTCCACCGGCAGCAGCGTCTCCTGCTTGCTCAGCCACTGATCCAGCCGCGCGCAGAGCAAAGGCCACTGCGCCTCGGCCAGCTCGAAATAGCGCTCCAGGTTGAGCCGGGTGATTTGACGGACCCGGATCCCTTCGCGTCGGGACTGGACCAGACGGTAGGTATGGAATTCCAGTCTTCGCGCCCAATCACGTGCGTACTCGGCTGGGAAGGCTTCGTAGAGCCAGGCGATTTTGTGCGTGTTGAGGTGATCGAGCACTACTCGGATAACGCTGGCCATGGGATAAAGATCTGCGCTATGCTTCATGCAGGGCAGGCAAATTCGATTTTGGTGCGCCGGTCGTGGGCAATGTCGACCTTGCCCGAAAGCCGCGCCTGGGCTCGCATAGCATCATCAGGTCGCACACGCCCTTGCGT
>JBOICY010000038.1:0-10632 GCA_050740335.1 Methylococcales bacterium
GATGCCAAAATCATTCTCACTACCCGTCCCACTCCTTTGCAACAAAAGGCTTTCCAACTCCTCGGAGTCAAACCCGAACGTACCCGGTAACGCTCCCTGAATTACATGATACTGGTCATGATAATCAATAAGTTACTATTTTTTGATGGTCAAAGTTGGGTTTAGACGCTTACGAATCCGATGGAAACCATGGTCGCTTAGCGAGGGAAGCTATCGCCGAAATTCGGCGTAAGCTGTAACCCATGAGGTTCGCCTGCGACCAGAAGCAGAACGAGAGAACCAGCGGATGCGGCAGCTTGGTACGAAGAGCGGCGCAAAGGCTTGTGGGGTACGAGTTCCTTGATGAAGTGACGACAATGCTTTCAAGCGTTGCAGAAACACCGCTGATCTTTGCAATTGTTGATCGGACCACAAGGCGCGTTATGATTAATCGCTTCCCGTTCGGTGTTTATTATCGGCTCGAAACACGCGTAACCCGGAACCGGTCACGGGTTCCGCCGGATGTTAAACCTCGGTAATTTTAGGAAGATTTGATGGCGTGCGCGGAGAATCGAGCGGATTTGCTGGATCGTCTGAGCGACATCCGCCCGGCTTCAGGGTATCGAAGCCGGTCAAACAACCAGGGGCATTCAACCTGCGTAAGGCGGAAGCCGTAAAGGGTACCGCCGTATGTTAAAACGTGGTTCGTTGCCGGAAGATTTCCCGGTGTGACACGAGGATTGAGCCGATTTGGCGGATCGCCTGACGGCATCCGCCTTAGGTTTTACAAGGCAACTCTTGAATGCCAACCCGCATTATTTGACCCTTGAAATGTATATAAAAAACGTATAGTATCCTACAATGTTTGAATGGGACGATACCAAACGGCTGATCAATCTTGAAGAGTACCATCTCGACTTTTTGGATGCACGGTTGTTTTTCGACGGACGGGCAACCATCACATCAGAGTCGGAAAGTCCCATTGAAACGAGGAACCTCACGACCGCTGTAATCGACGGAAGGTTTTATACCGTTGTATGAACCTGACGTGATGAGGTTCGTCGTATTATCTCATTCAGGAGCGCACGTCATGGCGAAGAAAAAGCATACCGTCAGGTACACGGATGAAGAGTTATGTGCAATGCAGGCGCGGGCAAGAGCAAGAGCGACTGGACAAAAGCCGCCGCGTTGACCGAAGCAGAAATTGAAGCAGCGATTGCCGACGATTCAGACGAGGCGGACAGGGTGGTTGACTGGTCGCAAGCGTCCATTGAATTACCGCAACCGAAAGCCGTGCTTAACATGCGCGTTGATGCGGATGTGAAGAATTTCTTCCGCAGTCAGGGCAAGGGATACCAAACAAAAATCAACGCTATCTTGCGCGCCTATGTCGATCAAATGACCCGTCACGATAGCCCATAACAGAACCGGAGCGAGCATCCGGACGCGGTCGCCAATTTGCGTATTGTCTGCCGCGCTCATCGCCTATGTCGCGCTTCAATAACCCGCGTAAGGCGGAACCGTTTACGGGTTCCGCCGGATGTTAAACGTGGGATGTTGCCGGAAGATTTGGCAAAATGAGAATTGCTGATTGAGGATTTGCCTGGAGCCGAAACAGTGCACTTGCCAGACTCGCCGTAGAGAGTTAATCTCCACCGGCAGAACGCTTCGAAATCCATGCGCGTCTAATAATGTTAAAGGGATTCATGCAATGATCTGGTTTATCGTAGTTCTCATCGGCTTATGGATCTTGGCCTACCATCGTGTCAATTCCCGGGCTGCATTGGGATTGATCGCGGCTGCGCTTTTGGTCTACTCATTCTCGGGACAAGGGCCGGCGATCAGCGGATTTTTGTGGGCGGCCTTCATCGCTGCGCTGCTCGTACTCCAGGTACCCCGGGTCCGATGCCGTCTGGTCAGCGGCCCTGTGCTCGGGATCATGCGCAAATCGATGCCCGCGGTCTCCCGGACCGAGCGCGAGGCCCTCGAAGCCGGAAACGTCTGGTGGGATGCCGAACTGTTTTCGGGAAACCCGAACTGGGATCGGCTGCAAAATCTTCCGGCCCCGGCGCTTTCCGATGAGGAACGCGCATTTCTGGACGGGCCGGTCGAAGAACTGTGCAAGATGCTGGACGATTGGGACATTACCCATAATCGCTTTGACCTGCCCCCGGAAGTCTGGGAGTTCATCAAGAAAAACAAATTCTTCAGCATGATTATTCCGAAAAAATACGGCGGACTCGAATTTTCGGTCTATGCGCATTCTGAAATCGTGATGAAAGTCGCGAGCCGGAGCATCACCGCGGGCGTGACGATCATGGTTCCGAATTCGCTCGGGCCCGGAAAACTGTTGCTCGACTACGGTACCGAGGCGCAGAAGGATTATTACCTGCCGCGACTGGCCAGCGGTATCGAGGTTCCGTGTTTCGCGTTGACCGGTCCCGAGGCCGGCAGCGATGCGAGCAGCCTGCCCGACGAAGGGATCGTTTGCCGGGCTAAGTTCCGGGGTAAAAGAAATGTGCTCGGTATCCGCCTGAACTGGGACAAACGCTACATTACGCTCGGACCGGTCGCGACCGTGATCGGCCTGGCTTTCAAACTCTATGATCCGGACGGCTTGATCGGTGATCGCAAGGAAATCGGAATTACGGTTGCGCTGATTCCAAGGGATACGCCCGGGATATCGATCGGGAACCGCCATTTTCCGTTGAACTCCGCGTTTCAGAACGGCCCGAACCGCGGCAAGGATGTCTTTATTCCGATGGACTGGGTGATCGGCGGACAGGAGCAGATCGGAAACGGCTGGCGGATGCTGGTCGAATGCCTGGCCGAGGGTCGCGGCGTGTCGCTGCCCGCATTGAGCGCCGGAGCCGGCAAGACTGCGAGCCGCTTCACCGGCGCCTATGCCAGAGTCCGCAAACAATTCAATGTACCGATCGGACAGTTCGAGGGAATCGAGGAGCCGCTCGCGAGAATCGCGGGCGAAGCCTACGTGATGGACGCGGCGCGCAAAATTACCGCGGCGGCCTTGGATCAGGGCGAAAAACCCTCGGTGATCTCGGCGATCATCAAATACGAATCGACCGAGCGCATGCGCTCTGTGGTCAACGATGCGATGGACATTCACGCAGGCTCGGGCATTTGCCTCGGACCGAAGAACTATATCGGCCGCATTTATCAGGTCGCACCGGTCAGTATCACCGTGGAAGGCGCGAATATCCTGACCCGCAGCCTGATCATCTTCGGGCAGGGCGCGGTGCGCTGTCATCCCTATATCCAGAATGAGATGGAAGCGATTGCGACGGAGGATCCCGAACAGGCCACCAAACTGTTCGATGAAGCCTTGTTCAAGCATATCGGCTTTCTGTTCGGCAATATCGCGCGAGCGACCTGGCTCGCGCTGAGCAATGCACGCTTCGCGCAGGTGCCCGGAGACAAGAATACCCACTCCTATTACCGGCAGATCGCGCGCTTGAGCGCCGGCTTCGCATTCATCGCCGATATCGCGTTAATCACGCTCGGTGGCGCGTTGAAGCGCAAAGAACGCCTGTCCGGGCGTTTCGCGGACGTCCTGAGCAATCTTTACCTGTGCTCCGCGGTATTGAAACATTACCAGGACCAGGGCTCGCGAGAAGAGGATCTGCCCTTGTTAAATTGGGCCTGCCGCAATACCATCCATCGTGCCCAGCAATCCTTGCTCGCGGTGTTTTGGAATCTCCCGAACCGCGCTCTCGCAGTGCTGGTCCGATCGCTGATTTTCCCGACCGGTAAACCCTATGCGCCGCCCGATGACGCGGTGATCCAGGCCGCCGCATCGGTATTGCTGAAAAATTCCGAAACCCGCGATCGGCTGACCCAGGGCATTTATCTGAATTCGGCGGAAAATGATCCGAGCGGGCGGATCGAACGTGCGTTTCAGGCCGTGCTCGCCGCCGAGCCCGTGGAGAGGAAGATCTCTGATGCCCGGCGCAGCGGCAAACTCGTGTTCCAACGCCAATCGGAACTTATCGACAAGGCTCTTGCGTCCGGGTTCATCGATTCGGACGAAGCCGATCTGGCGAGGGCCGCGGAACAAGCGAGCCGCGATGCGATCAGTGTCGATGAATTTTCACCCGAATCCCTAACTTCCGGTAATTGAGGTTCTTATGGCCCTATCAACTCGTGACAACCCGCAAAAAGGCCGCCCGGTCTATATCGTGGATGGCAGCCGCAGTCCCTTTCTGAAGGCGCGGGGTGGACCGGGTCCTTTCAAGGCCGCGGATCTCGCGATCGCGGCCGCCCGTCCCCTGCTGCTCAGGCAGCCATTCGAAGCTGGCGCAATCGATGAAGTGATCACCGGTTGCATCACTCCGGCCCCCGATGAAGTCAACATCGCGAGGCTGATCGCATTGCGACTGGGACTCGGTCACCGGGTCCCAGCCTGGACAGTGCAACGAAATTGTGCATCGGGAATGCAGGCGGTCGATTCGGCCTGGCGCAATATTCGCTATGGCTATGCCGATCTGGTGCTCGCGGGCGGTGTCGAATCGATGAGCCACGCACCGGTTCTGTTCAGTGAAAAGATGGTGCGCTGGCTTTCGCTCTGGCAGAGTGCCCGGTCTTTCAAACAGCGTGGCGCGGCGATGCGCAAATTCCGGCCGGCATTGCTGGCGCCCGTGATCGGCCTGTTGAAAGGATTGACCGATCCGACCGTGGGACTTTCGATGGGCCAGACCGCCGAGAATCTGGCGACTCGATTCGGGATTTCCCGGGAAGAGATGGATGTTTACGCGGTGGAGAGCCATAAACGGCTCGCCCGAGCGCAGGAATCCGGCTTCCTCGAAGAAATCGAAGCGATCTATGATGTCGAGGGCAAATTTTACGAGCATGATGACGGAGTCCGGGCCGACAGTTCGGTGGAGGCGCTGGCTAAACTCAAACCGGTATTCGACCGCAATTTCGGCAATGTCACCGCGGGCAACAGCGCGCAGATTACAGATGGGACCGCATGGCTTCTTTTGGCCAGTGAAAGCGTGGTAAAAAAATACCGATTGCGGGTAATCGCCGAGGTCATCGACAGCCAATGGGCAGCCCTGAGCCCGGCCGAAATGGGGCTCGGTCCCGTGCATGCGGTGGTCCCGATGCTCGCGCGCCATCGTCTCGGCCCGGACAAAATCGATTTCTGGGAACTCAACGAAGCCTTCGCCGCGCAGGTTCTCGCCTGCGTCCGCGCCTGGCGGGATCCGCATTATTGCACACAGGAATTAGGCCTTAAAAAGGCCTTCGGCGAAGTCCCGCACGAACGGCTCAATATCGACGGAGGCGGAATCAGTCTCGGCCATCCGGTCGGAGCCAGCGGAGCCCGCATCGTGCTTCATCTGGCAAAAGTCTTGGCCCGGCACAAGAAGGCCAGGCGTGGAGTCGCTGCGATTTGTATCGGCGGAGGGCAGGGCGGAGCCATGCTGATCGAGAATGCTGCGGGATAGAACCATGAATGAATTCACACATTTTCGGATTGAACCAGGCCCGGCAGGGCTTTTCTGGCTGCTGATCGACTACGCGGACGGCGAAACCAACGTGCTGTCATCGGCGGTTCTGGAAGAATTGAAGAGCCTGCTGGAGCAGGTCAAAGCGGAAAATCCCAAAGGACTCGCGATTCGATCAGCCAAGCCGAACGGCTTCATCGCGGGCGCCGATGTCAAGGAATTCACCGGGATCAAAAACTTCGAGGATGCCCACCGATTGATCTGCCGTGGCCAGGAGGTCATGAACAAGATCGAGTCTCTTCCGTTTCCGACGGTCGCCGTGATCAACGGATTTTGTCTCGGCGGAGGATTGGAGCTGGCGCTGGCCTGTACTTACCGGATCGCGCTGGATGATCCCGGGACACGGATCGGATTGCCCGAGATCAAGCTCGGGATTCACCCGGGTTTCGGCGGGAGTGTGCGCTCGATCCGGCTGATCGGTCCCCTGGCCGCGATGAACCTGATGCTGACCGGACGGACTCTGACCGCTCAGCAGGCGCGAAAAACAGGCCTGGTCGATTATGCGGTCCCGGAGCGTTTGCTGCTGCAGTCCGCCGAACAAGTCCTGTTGCAAAAACCCGCGCCGAAACAACCGAAATCCTGGCTCAGGATTTTGAACCATCAACCCCTGCGCTCCCTGGTCGCCGCGCGGATCGTGAAACAGGTTTCCCGCGAGGCCGGCAGGGAGCATTATCCGGCTCCCTATGCGCTGGTCGATCTGTGGCGCGAATTCGGCGGTGACGAGCCGAAATTCATGACCGAAGAAGCGAATTCGGTAGCCAGGTTGAGCACTCATCCGAGCGCGCGCAGTCTGGTCCGGGTCTTTCTGCTCCAGGACCTGCTCAAGTCCGGCGCCGACAAACCGAAAATAGCTCCGCGGCATGTGCATGTGATCGGCGCCGGCCTAATGGGCGGAGATATCGCGGCATGGTGTGCTTTGCAGGGTTTCAAGGTCACCATGCAGGACACCAGCAAGGCAGGATTGGCCAAAGCCATGCAGAGCGCGAACCGATTCTTGCAAAAGCGGTTCCGCGGCGAACAGCACCGGGTCAACGAGGTCTTGGACCGTTTGATTCCTGACGATCGTGGACTCGGTGCGGCCAGCGCCGATGTGATTATCGAAGCGATCTTCGAGGATGCCGACGCCAAGCGCGCGCTGTATCGGGACCTGGAACCAAAACTAAGAGCAGATGCGCTGATCGCGACCAATACCTCGAGCATCCGGCTGGAGACTTTGTCCGAGGCGATGCGGGATCCGTCCCGTCTGGTCGGGCTGCATTTTTTCAACCCGGTCGCGAAAATGCCGCTGGTCGAAGTGGTTCGCGGAGAACAGACTTCAAACGAAGCCGTCGCTCGGGCGCGAGCCTTCGCGCGACAACTCGATAAACTGCCGCTGACCGTGGCCAGTTCTCCGGGTTTTCTGGTGAACCGGGTCTTGATGCCCTACCTGATCGAAGCGGTCGGTATGCTCGATGAAGGGGTCCCGAAATCGGTCATCGACCGGGCCGCCAAAGAATTCGGCATGCCGATGGGGCCGATCCGTCTCGCGGATACCGTGGGGCTCGATGTATGTCTGTTTGTGGCCGGGATTCTGTCCAGGGATCTGGGGTTGGGAGTCCCCGAAGGGCTGCGGCAAATGGTCGAAAAAGGATTGCTCGGAATCAAATCCAGCCGGGGATTTTACCAGTATAAGAACGGCAAAGCGGTCAAGGAAAGCGAAGCGGCCTATTCCGGAGAAGTGTCTTTATTACAGTCCAGGCTCGTGAAAAGGCTCACCGACGAGGCACAGGCCTGCCTCCGGGAAAAGGTCGTGGAAAACGCGGATTTGCTGGATGCCGGGATCATTTTCGGTACTGGATTTGCGCCATTTCGCGGAGGCCCTCTCCACTACCTCGAACAACAGGAGACGGCTTCGGGCAATTGAATCGATGAAATGTCCGAGATTCCGATATTGGATAAATATCGATCCTCATGGCGACATTGAAATCCCAAACCGGCTTCGTATGCGCAGAATGCGGCGCGGATTATTCGAAATGGAGTGGCCAGTGCGTTCAGTGCAAGGCCTGGAATTCGATTCGTGAAATCCGTCTCGAAGCAAATACCCGACAGGCGATATCGAGGGTACAGGGTTATACCGGCAGCACCAGTGAAGTGCGCTCGTTAAGCGAGGTCGATAGCGACGAGTTACTCAGAATCCCGTCCGGCCTGCAGGAATTCGACAGGGTTCTGGGCGGCGGATTCGTACCCGGATCGGTGGTTTTGCTGTCGGGCGACCCCGGCGCGGGCAAGAGTACGATTCTGATCCAAACCCTGGCCCATGCCGCAAACGAACGGCGGGTGCTGTATGTTTCCGGAGAAGAATCGCTGCAGCAGATCGCGGCACGGGCCCGAAGGATCAAACTTCCCGCGGAAAAATTGAAAATGCTCGGGGAAACTTCGATCGAGCGGATATTGGAGGTCTGTGCAACGGAACAGCCCGAAATCATGGTGATCGATTCGATTCAGGTCATGTGCTGCGAAACGCTCGATGCGGTACCCGGTGGGGTTTCCCAGGTCCGTGAATGCGCGGCCGTGCTCACGCAGGTCGCGAAGCGAAGCGGGATGATTCTCTTAATCGTGGGGCACGTGACCAAGGACCAGACCATCGCGGGACCGATGACCCTGAGCCATATCGTCGATACCCAGATCATGCTGTCCTCGACCGACGATTCCCGCTACCGGATGCTTCGCGCGACCAAAAACCGTTTCGGCGCGGTCAACGAAATCGGATTGTTCGCGATGACCGGCGGCGGGCTCAAGGAAGTCCGCAATCCTTCCGCGATTTTTTTGAGCCGTGTAGACCCGCCGGGTCCAGGCAGTGTGATCAATGTATTATGGGAAGGGACCCGGCCCTTGCTGGTCGAGATCCAGGCGCTGGTCGTCGAATCGCAGCATGGCAATCCGCGCCGATTGGGGGTCGGAATCGACCAGAACCGGATCGCCATGCTGCTCGCGGTTCTGTCCAGGCACGGAGGGCTATTGACTTCCGATTACGATGTGTTCATCAATTGTGTCGGCGGCATCCGGGTCACCGAAACCAGCGCCGATCTCGCGGTCGTGCTCGGCATCGTCTCGAGCCTCAGGAATACCGTGATCGCACCCGATGTGTTCGTGTTCGGCGAAATCGGATTGTCCGGTGAAATCAGGCCCGTGGCCAATGGCGAGGCGAGAATACATGAAGCCATTAAGCATGGCTTCAAAACAGCCATAGTACCGGGCGCGAATGTACCGAAAAAAGTTCCGGATGCAATCCAGGTGATCGGTGTTTCGCGGTTGTCCGAGGCGATCGCTTCTTTGTAGCTAATCTCCCGGTCGAACGTTCATTTCCCGTATTTGTAGACAATTATTTTTTGTCGGTCAGAGCGTCAGGTACTCTTGCGAACTGGTTGATCAACAGGGCCGACCCATTGAAATTTTGACCGAGGCTTTGTCAGCAGGAAACCGCTTTGGAAAGCCGCGGCGGTAATTATCGACAATGATCCGGAAACTGCTACACTTAGCCCTCATGTTCCGCTCGCGATTGTGCCCGGCAATCCAAATCCGCCCGACTAAGCAGGCGGTAGCCTGCATTGCAATTGCGAGCCTGTTATTTCTATCGCTAACGAATCCGGTAATCGCGGCGGATCTGATCGTAAAATCGAGCGACGGGAATCCCCAAAGCCTCGGCTTCAACCGGGAGCAGTTGCGCGAGATTTTTTTTGCGCGGCAAACACGTTGGCCTGACGGAAAGCCGATTCGCGCTTTCGTGCTTCCGGATCAACACCCTCTTCACATCCGTTTTTCAAAAGAAATTCTCGGCGTTTATCCTTATCAACTCAGGGCGGCCTGGGATCGGATGATTTATTCGGGTACCGGAGTACCTCCTGCCGTTGTGGAAAATGTCGAGGAAATGCGTAACAAAATCGACCAAACGCCGGGTGGCATCGGTTATTACGAGGAGTAAAAGAAAGTCCATGACAGCTAAAATCAGTATACCCCCTGTATCCACATCGGTCGTGGTGCTTTCGTGTCTACTTTATGTCCCCAACCTTCCCGCCCTGGACTTCGGAGTAGGTGACTGGCAAGCTCATGGCTTTACAAGCCAGGGTTATACCTACACGTCCGGCAACAACTTTTTTGGCAACAGTCAGGGAACCGGGAGCCTCGCATTTACGGAAATCGGCGTTAACATGGCGGGCCATCTGCAACCCAATTTGCTGATTGCCGCTCAGGGACTCTACCGGGACGCAGGCGGCTCTGACAATGACGATTTCCGCCTGGATTTCGCCAACCTGGACTACCAGGTATCGCTGGATGCAAACAGCACGATTGGCGTCCGCCTTGGCCGGGTGAAGAACCCGGTCGGTCTTTACAATGATACGCGCGATGTCATCTGGACCCGCCCGGGAGTTACCTTGCCCCAATCGATCTATTTCGATGCGCTGGCCCTGCGGAATGCGATGATCTCATCCGACGGAGGACTCGTTTATGGACGTTATACCTTAGGCGACCACGCATTGAGCGCTGAATTCGTCGTTTCCGAACCCAGAGACAATGCCGGTGGCGCGCCCCAATTCCTGACTGGTTTACCGAATGCCCTCGGTAAGATGTCCGGAGATCCCTTGTATCTGGGCCGGGTCGGCTACTATTGGAAAGAAGGTCGATTCAAACTGCTGTTCACGATCGTTAACCTCGATCGCAATTTCAACTCATCTTCGCCGCTGGTGCCATCGGGCAACGTTAAAGCGCTCTTTCCGATCGCTTCGGCGCAATTGAATCTGGAAGACTGGAGCTTCAGCGCTGAATACGGGCAGATCAATTTGGAACGCAGCGGATTTACACCGGGAGGGATCGTCTTTAAAAATACCTCGGAGAGTTTTTACGTGCAGTCGGAATACCGTTTTGCCCCTTCCTGGACCGCGCTGCTGCGCTTTGATGCCTTCTTCGCCAATATTAATGACCGCGGCGGAAAGCGAACCGCCGAGTTGACCGGGCAGCCGAGGTACAATTTCTTTACCAAAGACATCACCTTTGGCCTGCGCTGGGAATTCGCACGTAACTTTCTTGCGGCCGCGGAATATCACAGGGTATACGGAACTGGCTGGCTGTCACCGGTGGACAATCCCAATCT
>JBOICY010000039.1:0-16291 GCA_050740335.1 Methylococcales bacterium
GTTTTTTTAGATACAACAACAATTTGTTTCGAACACAAGAAATAGCTTGACAATGGGGTCCGCTTTAGATCTAAAAGCGGACAGTTTATTTGCTACAGAACCGGACATTTCTATTTGTTGCTAACACAGGGTTTATTTTCCTCTTGACAACTCACGCGCTCGATAGTACTCTTCTTCCTAATCGAAATGGGCGCTTACTTTTCCTATACCTCATGCTATTTGATGGACTACGGGCTGCGAGCGACCATCACGCGGTATTTGTTTGCTGCCGCAATAGGAGTTATGGCAATGACTTCATCCGGCTTCGCCGACACGCGACGCGACGTTCAAGACATTCTGCAGCTGGTGCTCAATACACCGCAGCTGACTCAATACTACCACTTCGACCAGCGTCCGGAACGCATCCCGCTCAGGATCGTGAATCTGACGCCGCTCGATATCGGCAACCCCGATCTCACGGCTGCCGGGCAGAAAGTTCTGATATCGACGGAGCGGAGCGACCGGGCGATCGAAATTACGGCCTTCACGATCGCCGACAGTGCTGCCGAACTCGCGTTCACGTTCGGCGTCGAGGGGGTCGTCGGCAGGGCAACGTTGAAGAGGGTTCTGGGCAAGTGGTCGTTCGAAAAGCTCAGTGTGGCAGAGAAATAGGACGCGCAGAGAAGGACTGATTATCATGATAATGGACAATACCGATCAGACAACCTTTCCGAAGTTCACGAAATACGTACGGTACTCTCTTCCCACCGTCGTTGACGTGAAATCGATCGTCGCAGGATTTGCCAAATACGGCCCGATCGATCGGGCGACTCTGAAGCGGGCCCTGACTTGCGGCAACAAGCCTACGATTGTGATATAGGAATTGGTGGACGCCATCGGTGAGTTCGATGCGTCCGTCGATCCGGATGTGATCAATATTCATACTCGCATCGTCAGAGAGTTCGAGGACGGCCACGGCTTCCGCAAGAACAAGTGGGGAAAGAACGTCTATCTGGTCGGCGTCACGCTGCTCCACGAGCTCATTCATTGGGCCGACAATCTAGACGGCATCGACTTCCCCGACGAGGAAGGCGAGCAATTTGAGAAGGACGTTTACGGCATGGTCATCAATGAGTGATACCTCCGCTAGCTGTGCCGCTGTAAATATTCAGACCCCCAGAAAAAAGTTCCCATTAAATCTGCGAAAGGGTCTACAACTTCATGATACGACGGTGTATTATGGAACAGATGGATTTGAGCGGTCACAATCTTAGCCAACTGGATGAAGAAGAGCTTCTCAAACTGCCGGAAGAGATCTTACGGCGCCTTTCGGTACGATTGCGAAAGGCAATTTGAAACAGGCCCGCGACATGACAGACCTTGAATACCTCCTGACCATCAAACTGGGAGCGATGCTCGTGGTGACCGTGGGAGTCATGGCGACGCGGGTAAAGCTTTTGTAGGGTGGAACCCTGGACGGATTCCGCCGGATGAACCCACCGCCGGGTTCCGCCGTTAGGAAAACGCCTAATTGCGCCAAAGGGCGACGAGACCGGTTTTACTTGACTTCGTAATACCCACAGGACTCGGATCGACGCGGTTTTGTTGTGCTGGCTTCCGCTTCGTTTTACCCACGCTACGGTGGTAAAAAAACGCCAGACAATAAACGGCGATATCGATCTATTCCAGACCCAATTTCTTGAGCCGGTAGCGCAAGGCCCGGAACGTAATCCCGAGCTTCTTGGCGGCCGCGGTGCGGTTCCAGCGGGTCTGCTCGAGTGCCTGGATGATGGCCTGTTTTTCGATCTCGTCCATATAATTTTCGAGCGAGACTGAGGCTGCGGGTTGTTCGGGCGCCACGCTGTTGAGTGGTGAAATTTCCGGGAGGCCGAGATCGGCTGCCGAAATCCGATCGTTTTCGCACAAGGCCATGGCGCGCTCGAGGATATTTTCCATTTCCCGGACATTTCCCGGAAAGGCGTATTTCTGTAGCGCGGACAGGGCATCCGGCATCAGTTCGGTGACGGGGAGTCCGGTCTCGTCGCTGAGCTTGTTCAAAATATGTTCGGATAAAATTGCAATGTCGCCGCTTCGTTCGCGTAGCGGGGGTACTGAAAGTTCGATTACGTTAATCCGGTAATAAAGATCTTGGCGAAACGCACCCTGATCCACCAGTTCCGTGAGATTTTTGTGGGTCGCGCTCAGAATGCGGGTGTCAACCGGGATTTCCTCCTGTGATCCGACGGGGCGGACCTGTTTTTCCTGAATCGCGCGTAACAATTTGACCTGGAGCGATTGAGGAAGGTCGGCGATTTCATCCAGAAGCAGCGTGCCCCCGTCCGCGGCCCGAAACAGTCCGGGTTTATCGGAAACAGCACCCGTGAAACTACCCTTGAGGTGGCCGAAGAATTCGCTTTCCATGAGTTCCGCGGGGATCGCTCCACAGTTGATCGCAACGAAGGCTTTGTCATGGCGCGAACTTTTTTCATGGATCAAACGGGCCACCAGTTCTTTTCCGGTTCCGGATTCCCCGCTGATATAAATCGGTGCCTGGCTGCGCGCGACCTTGGTGATTTTCGAACGGATCTCGCACATTACCAGGGAATCGCCGAGCAACTGGTGGCGCGAGCGGCGGTCTTTCAGTGGATAGGCGCCGAGTCTCAATGCGCTGTCGACCAGTTTTCTGAGCATCGCCAGGTCGATGGGTTTGGATACGAAATCGAATGCGCCCATTTTCAATGCGCGAACCGCGGTGTCCATGCTGCCATGCGCGGTAATGACCGCAACCGGGAGCGAGGGCATCGTTGCCTGGATATAGCTGACCAGATCCAGACCATCTCCATCCGGCAGTTTCATATCCGTGAGACACAGATCGAAGTTGCCCTGATCCAACTGCGAGCGTGCCTCGTTCAGGGTGCCGGCGCCGCGGCAATCGATGTCCATGCGAGCCAGTGTGATCTCGATGAGCTCACGGATAGCCGGCTCGTCGTCGACGACTAAAGTAATCGCTTTGCTCATATTGCGATAATGCTGTTATCGGCACCAGGCACGCAGATCCGGAAGCAACTGCCGCCGGATCGGCCCGGTTCGTATTCGAGTCTGGACTGGTTCAATTCCGCCAGTTCCTTGGCGATGTACAATCCCAGCCCAGTGCCCGAGGCCGAAGTCGTGAAAAATGGCTCAAAAATCTGATTGACTTGCTCGGGGCCGATCCCGGGTCCGTGATCGCGGACCTCGATACAATGCATGGAACCACAAAGATCTATATTCAGGTCGATGGCTTCGGATGCTTTGCGGCCATATTTCAGAGCATTGCAGCAGAGATTTCCGAGGATTTGCTTCAAGTGGACGGGGTCGCAACGGACATTGATTTTTCCCGAAGGAAAAGATAAACGGAAGGGGGGTTCCGACAGTTGTTGTTCCAACGTGAATTCGGCGATAAATTTCTTGAGCCACTCCTCGAGATGAATGGTTTCGGGTTTCGACTCGCGGCGTCTCGATATTTGCAGCACGGTTTCGATCACATCGTTGACTCGGACGGTGTGTTCACGGATGATTTCGATCAGACGCTGATCCTGTCTGTCGAGGGTCTTGCATTCGGCGAGAAGCTGGCTCGCGTGGCCGATCGCGCCGAGCGGATTTCTGATTTCATGCGCGATGCTTGCGGTCAGTCGCCCGAGCGATGCGAGCTTGCTGTGCTGGACGCGCTGGTTGGTCAAACGTGAATCCTCGAGAAATATCATACGGTAGGGCTTATACGTTTTTCCGAGCCGGGTAAAACGCGCATTGACATTCAGCGTAGGGTTGGCCGACAAAATGACCGAATCATGCGCATTGTCCAATTTCCATTGACGAAAATGTTCCGCGAGATTCTGGGAAATGGACTCGATTTGATCGGGTTTCGAACCCAGATTGAACAGCCGCAGCGCGGAAGGATTCATGAACTGAATTCGCTCGTCCTGGTCGAGAATGATAATCGCGGACTGGAGATGATCGATTATATGCGCATTCAGGAGTTCCTGGTCAGCCAATTCGAGCGTTTTTTCCGCCGCGATCGCTTCGCTTTGCTCGGCGCGTTTCGCAAGCCCCATGGCCAGGAGCGAGATGGTAAAAAATGACGCCCCGAGCATGCCGGTGTAGGTATAGGCGGTGGTGTCGAAGGAATGGGTAAGGTGGGAATAGACCTGTTCGGTGAATACCGCGAGCGTTGCGAGCGCCGCGAAAAGCAGCGCGCAGCGACCTCCCACGAGCAAGCCGCCGGCCGCGAGCGCGATCGCGATCAAGATCCCGATTCCGCTTGAAACGCCGCCGCTGGCGTGCATCAACAGAGTCAGGGCGATGATGTCGAAGAAAATCTGCAATTGCGCCTGGACCGGGAACCCGGGTCTTGCGGTGATCGAACAAAGCAATGCGAGCAAAGTCAGAGCAAGGTAGACATTGCTTACGATCAGGAAGAACTCCGGGTTGAACTTGCCGAGCAGTGCGGGACCCACTCCGAGGTTGGACAGGAGCGCGAAAAGACCGGCCAGGGCGATCCGGTAAATCGAATAAACCAACAGCATGCTCCAAGCCTGTCGGACCGGGATGCGGAAGCCTTCGGAAAAAGGGCAGGGCCTGATCGATCCGAAAAGCGGAGGTTGATGAGGGATCATCCGATTCAATGTACTCGCGATAACGGATACTCGAACGCAGAATCCAGAAATCTACTTCGACTGAAATGATTGAACGGCATTCCGATTGCGGGGCGGGTTGAAACGATACGCGGAACAGTCTAGCATCTTTCAGGATTCGTTTCCGGTTGCTCGGACTGGTTTGCAGCGGAAATCGATTACGATACACAGCGCCTGATCGAAGGCGGAAATCATCGCTCGGACCAAGCGCCGTTCGGGATAGGAGCGGTTTCGAGACTACGCGGTTGGCCGGTTTGAATGGTCTGGCATTCAACCAATACCACAAAGATAAGAAGGAAAAAAACATGAACGAATCATTGAATCAGGATGGAATCGCCTCGGGTTTTCCGCTCGCGGTCTCGTTGGGCGGCGGTGCCTTTCTGGGCATGGCGATCGGTTATTTTGCCAAGAAGGCGTTCAAGATTACGTTGTTTCTGACCGGCCTGGTGTTGGTGGGTTACGTGGCATTGGTATATACGGGAACCGTGCCGCTCGTGGAAGTCGGGGATATCAGTCCGCATCTGGATGAAACGGGTAATCGGGTTGCTCGCTTCGGCGGCTTTCTGTTCGCCTGGGTGTCCAGTTACGACACCGCGCAGGTCGGCTCCGCCGGGGTCGGGGCGATCGGTGGCTTTATCATCGGCTGGAAGATGGGGTAAAGAGTCGCGAGCGGTTTTCCGAAATCGGATGGGCTCTTACTTTGCCCGGATCGTATTTAACCGGCCTCGGTCAGCTCCGTTCGGCAGTTCCGGCAAAAATAGTGTGCCGCGCCGCGCTGGACTTTATTATGGCGTACACTGGTCAACTGGTGAGTCGAACAGCCGCACACATAGGCATGCCGCCGAATCCTGCGGACTGGGATACCGCTTAGATCGTAGTGGCAGGTGCGGCTCGCATCGGCGCCGAAATGAGCCATCAAGCGCTTCCATTCGCTGCCGTGGGGCCGGATGTTTGCGAGCCCGTAGACCGCATCGGTAATATAGTGCGCGACTTCGTGGGGTACCGTGACCGCCAGATTATCAGAGAAATATTTGGAGAAAATGAAGGGATTGTACCGGATCTGGCCCTGTTTCCGTTTGATCCGGTACATTCCGGCCGAACGTCCATGCAGATCGAAGCAAACCGGGATGAGGTCGAAGTTTCGGCCGAAGATTGCTTCCGCGCGATGGATGAAGTCCGTGGTTGTGGCGATGACCTGAACTTGGCGGTCGCGTTCCAGGGGTTGAATCGATTTCATTCACAATCCAAATCGTGTTCGATCAATTTTTTTCATGCCCCGAATCGACGGTGCTTGCATCAACCATAGCGGTGCACCAGTATCCAGGACAGGGTCACGAATGCCCGCCGATTCAGATTGGGCATGTCGTTGATCAACAGGATAAAGCGATGTTTACCGGGATACAGGACCCAGATACCGATTTTGCTCGCACCGAGCGGGTCGATGAGGCCCCAGCCCGGCTCGTCGATCGCCAGGCTGTGCGCCAGGTAATCGGCATGACGATTGTGGATCACGGCCAGCTCCGCCGCGAGGATCGCGAGCCGTTGTGAATGGTTTGCACTGAATCCCGCCGAGGCCACCGGAAAACCGCCGTGGTCCGCGAGCAGCGCGTGACCGGAAGACGACAGGGTGGAGAGTAAATCGTGCAGAGCCTGGCTCACCGGTCGATCCGGCAGCTGTTGGACTTCGGCAAAACCTTGAATCCACCCGGCGGATTGCGCTTCGTGCATGGTTTTCATGGCCGCCTTGCTGTCACAGCCTTCCAGCAACGCGGTGATTGTTTCCGGTTCGGATAACGGACTGCTTCGCGTCCGCAGGAGGTTGATGACGAAATGCTGGGCGAGGCTGCGGTAGGGATGCGTGAGGGCCTGGAACGCGCCTTTCGGGGTCGGCAGCAAATAGAATCGACCGGTCAGGCGATAGTCGGTCATGATTTGGTTCGCCGGCTAACAACAAACTGAAACATCAGCGACTACTGAACGGGAGAATCGGAAGTTCCGCTGGCTACCAAATCGGTTGTTCCTGAAATCGCTTCGGTCAGAATGGACGATGCGACGCAGGGTAAGAGAGTCCTGGCTGAAATTCCGACATCCAGATGATTGTTGAGGAAATTGCGCAAATAAGGAGTCAACAGAAATGCCGATTGATTAGCCATCCGTTTACGCAGGTCAATCCCCCGTGGACCGAGTACGATAAAAAGATCCACGAGTGCCGCATAACAACCCAGTGCGTTGTTTAGCGTTTGATAATATCGAATACGTTGGACATGGGCCTTTAGATCGTTTGGATCACGACGAATTCGTTTTTCCAGGGATTCCGGCGCATCATCGGCGCATAGGGTCGAGGCGAAGGTGGGATGGGATTGCGGTTTGGAAACGCTTTGAGATTCGGCCTCGGGGATATCCGCCGGGTCCCTCCGTTGTTCGCTATTCATCACGATGCGTGGTTGTGTGATCCATTCGACGAAGCCGAAGGCGTTCCGGCTTCCCGGGCGATAATATCCCCGACCTGGATCACAACGGGATGGGCCTCCAGCCGAATCAAACCCAGGTTCGCGGAAATATTCGCGTTCAGCGCCAGCAAACCCTGTGTGCCGATCAGAAAGATCAGGATCAGCGAATTTCGCTCTCGTAGCAGTATTTCTTCGGGTGTCTCGTCCGGGTATTCCAAAGCTTCTGGACGGTCAGCCGTAATCGCCGCCCGCACGATTGCCTGGATACGCTCGATACGATGTTTCGGAAATTCGGATGAAAGGAACGAACCGCGCTCCGTTGTGACGAGGCTTCCTGAGATGTCGGATACATTCCGCATCAGAGGTACGAGCAACGCTTGCAGCTGGTTTTCGATTTCCAGGGGCAGATTACGTTTCCAGCCAGTTTCTTGAATAGCGGCTTGCTCGCAGTTGTGAACCGAAGTTGGAGAGGTATTCGGCAAACGGATCCCGGGGCGCTCCGGTTCGATGGGATGCTGTCCTGCGGTAATCGGCCAATCGGCATGGGTCGCTGTTTCCGCCGGGACTGATGGATCAGTTCTTGCCGTATCGGCGGCATTCGGGTGAGGTGAACCTCGTTTGACCCGTCTGAAAAGACGTTTGAATGTAGCTGGATTCGGTTCGTTGTTTCGGGTTTTGCAAGGGCTTCCCGAGAATGGTTCCCAGTTCGGCAGCAATAACTCCGTGATCGATTGCAATCCGGAGACCCGCTTCGACGTGGTTCCGCCTGTGCGCCGTCGCTCCGGGTTGCCTGTTTCCAGCAAGTCGTTATCCAAGCGGATGAAGCGAATGGTTGTCAATGCGGTAGCCGTGACCTTTCTCGGAAACTGGTGGGCCAACGCGAATCGGGCAGGCGGTGATCCGGCCGCAATGGTTTCGAGTGGAATGTCGCCGATCGCGAAGGAAACCTTTCCGGTCAACAGAAAGTAAAATGAATTGTTCATCTCGCCTTGTCGAAACAGCAAGGTTCCCGGTGCTCCGCTGTGTACGCGGCACATCGCGCACAACGCTTCGAATTTTTCGTGAGGAAAAGACGACAATGGAACCATTTCCCGGAAGGCTTTCTTATCTGATTCAGTTATGGAAATCGACATAGGCGTGAGATCGTCTCGAAATGAATTGTAACCTATTCATTCCTTTGCTCGGGCAGGACGTGCTCCCGGCGTTCAGTACAATCTTGTATTGCCGGCCCGGATTTCCTGGCGGAATGGCGAAGTTCCCGCCAATAGGCTTTGCGAGTATAAGGGCGGTTTCGGTAATGTACAAGGGTTCGAAAATCCAAGCTATACAAGGGACCGGGAGAGACGGTGGTTTTGAGCCGTCGAACCATGGACTCCAGAACTGAACGAGCGATTGTTTATCCATGCTTCCGGTTGTTCATCCAGGTTTTCAACAGCGCGCCAAAAATCCGGATTCGGCGGTTCTTGTGAGTGATGCAAGGCCCTTCCCGTCTATCCGGTGTCAGCGGTAGGACTGCATAAATATGGTCGAGATGTGCGGCTTCGATATAGAAACAACAAGGAATCCCGTCGACCTTGAGAATTTCGCTCTGGGTCGGCAGAAGCCCATCGTTGGGAATCTTGGCAATCTTATCGATCGCGAAGCGCAACAGCCTGAATAACGAAGCGTCGCCCGGAGCGCTGCTCGATGCGAAATTCAGAATATCGAGATTTGCCGCAAGCGCGAGAATGGCCTCCGAATTCCGGTTCATATACTCGTCACGAGCCTCGAGCGTCATGCTCGCCGCGACCTTGCTATCGCCATTGAAAAGACCGCCGAGCAGTTTCTCGACAAGCGGATTGAACACTCGGTTCTGCGTCGCCCAATTGGCAACTGGGGTTCCCCAGAATGGAGCCTGCAGCGAGATCCAACCAGCCAGTTCCCGATCGACCAGGTTATTTCGACGCAGCAAGGTTTCCAGCGTGTCTATTCCCCCTTTGCTGTGGGACACGATGATGACCCGCTTGTCGGGTCGATTTTGATGGCAGGCGCGGACTGCATTTTCAATGGCATCTACGTTGTTTTGCGGGAGTTTCTGAGTCCCGTAGCCGGAATCTGGCTCGAGCCGCGAGTAGTGGATGCCGTGTTCCCGCATCCAGCGCATCTGGTCGAAGAAATAGGAATCAAAACGTTCAGGCAACAAATCACCGAGGAAGCCTTTCAGCAGTATGATCTGATAGTCGCGGCCCAAGTCCCGAACCTCTGCCTCGCTCAATACAGGTTCGGGTTGATCGAGCAGTGCATGGTATTGTTGACTCAGATCCATGACGGTTTTGGTTCGGCCAAGCCTGCGGGTCATTTCTGAAATGGATCCGCTGCTCCTAAGCCGCGGCTTGGTGTTACAACAGCATTTCGAAAGGGGATCTCAACCGAATTTGCGGGTTCGCCAGGCGATCCCCGGATTCCGGCTAAAGCGTCCGGGCTTGAGTCATGATCTGAGCGGTGGTTTCGCTTTCGAAAATTTTGTACTCGGAGAGTTCCTCGAGCAGTCTGGAATAATGGCTCTTGGCCAGGAATGTGTTCGGAATCCGATTGGCCAGCCTTTGCTGCGCTTTCTCGAATGATTTACTGCGCTTGCTCACGGATTGGACATAATCGTTATAGTTGCCATTTGGAATTAATAAAGTATCGATCGTGTCGCGGACCGACTGCATATAGACACGGAGCGCTTTAACCAGGTTTTTCGCGCTTTTCCCCTCGTAATCCGAAACCAGACTACCCATCTCGTCCATCTTTTTGAGTTGGCTCTGGAGTTCTTGCTTGACCGCTTGGGCCGGTTCCTCCTTCGTCGCCCACGCGGATTGGACTCGCAGAAATTTGGCAAGATATTTGGACGATGCCGCGGAATCGATGATCGCCGAAGTTTTTCGGTACTCTTCGGACACCTTGAATACGGTTCCGTCGCCGATTTCCTTGACGTAGGAGGCAAAAATGTAAATCAGCTGGGCTTGGGCTTCGTCCAGTTTTTCTTCAAATTCCAGCGTGGTCTCGAATTTCGGATCCAGGGACTTGGCCTTGCGGAGTGTTTCACGCGATTGCTGCAATCCTTTATACAGCCTCTCGGGCTCTATCGCCGCGCCGTCTTTCAAGGTCCAGAATTCGGAAAGTGCGTCCCTGGCCTCTTGTAAGTGCGTGAAAATCTGACTCGAGTCTCTGATCACCTGTTTGGCCGCCGGATTGTCCGGTTGTAACGCGAGTAATTTCGAAGCATACATCAAGGCTTCTTCGTGCTCATGATCTTCCACGGCGTTTTGCATTCCGCTTGTCAATCTATCTTCTTCGCTTCGAGTTGCGTAATAAATGCCGATCAGGACGAGCAGCGTTAGCGCGGCTGCCAGTACAGGATATTTCTTAGCCCGCATATTGTCTTACCCCTTGCCAGAATGAACGATCAAATAAAAATTTAAGTTCCGTCCGCCCCTGATTCGATTGAGCAAAGGCGATTTTAACCTCCGGATGCAATCAGGGCCGGTCATCCGGGAATTTTACTCGCGCACCGAATGGTTCGGAAATGGAGTTACCTCCGGTCTATTTTGACCCTCCCGGCCGGTTTACCCCACAGGCCCGGCAATAGTACTTAAAATAGCAGCCATTGTACATTCCGGAAAGTGCCGGCTTGAAACGAATGTCTCGGGGACAACCGCGGTGTTCAGGCCGGAGACCGATTCCCGGTCGCCGCTCGCATCAAACCTCTTCGGCGGTTTATGCGCCCGGACCCGCAGTTGAGCTATTAAATCCCATACGGTATGCTGGATTGGACATCTCGACCTGTTTTTTCAAATACCTTGCGCTGAGATTCCCCGGACAATAAAAACATCTTTTCCCTTCGGAGCCGAGCGATGAAATGTCTCTATTACCTGAGCCCTACCTTGGACAGCACCCATAAAATTTCCGATGATTTGCATGAAGCGGGTGTTGATGACTGGTTTATTCACGTCATCTCCGGGGATGATTCGGGATTGAAGAAAGAGCATATTCACTCGGGAAATTATATCGAGAAACTCGATATCTTGCGTTACGGGATTATCGGCGCGGTGATCGGTTTCGTTGCCGGTCTGGTGGTTGCCGGAATCGTGATGGTAACGCAGCCTTTCGGTGCCGAAGCAAAGAGTATCATTTATTATGGGATTGTAATCCTGTTGACCTGTTTCGGAGCCTGGAGCGGTGGATTGACCGGTGTTGCCAGTGAAAACAGGAAGATCGGTGAATTCAATTCGGATATCGAATCCGGAAAATACCTGATTTTGATTTATGCCCGCAAGCACATGGAAAACACCATTCAGGAAATGATGAAGAAGAGACATCCGGAATCGACGTTGGAAGCCGTCGATGAAAATTTCTATAATCCGTTGACCGGCCTGAAACGCCAGCACGCGGGTGGTTGAAGTTCATTATTTAAGAAGCCAGTATGCGGGAGATCGGTAACGAAGGCGGATAAGTCTGCGCGAATCGCTGAAATTCAGGCCTGTCGAATCCAGGATGCCGGCAAGAGGCTCTGCTGGCGGTTGCGCCGACCCGGATTCTGGTTTACCCTGCGCGGCCCTGACCAGCGAAAATCGTTTTTCCGGAGAGATGTCCGAGTGGTTGAAGGAGCACGCCTGGAAAGTGTGTATACGTTAATAGCGTATCGAGGGTTCGAATCCCTCTCTCTCCGCCAGTATTTAAATAAATCGCTTTAATAATAGTAAGTTAAAAACAGCATAATAAAATATCCCACGAAACATCCCACATAATTTTTCCGGTGGGGCACGCCACGGGAAGGCCCGGATCATAAAGGTAGATTGAATCGGGGCGCGGTGGCGGGGCTGTTGACGGCCGATGGTGTATCGAGCGTCTTGCATTTCTTTTCGTGTACCTGAATTCGAGCACAGAAAACCCGGCCGAAGCAGGGTTCTGTGGTGTTATGGCTTGATTTTGGTTAGCCGCGGCGCGGACTCATTTGAAATCGTCCTGGTCAACGGAATCGATGATCTCGCGACCCGGTCAGACCTTGCCGACCGATCGGTGATCCTGAATCTACCCAACATCGACCCGGCAAAGAGGCTCGATGAAAAACACTTCTGGAAACGATTTGAAGCCGCCAAACCGTCCATTTTTGGCGGGCTGCTGAATGCTTTATCGTGCTCCCTTCGACATGAAAACAGCGTGATCATGCCAAGGAAACCCCGAATGGCGGATTTTGCAATCTGGGTGACGGCGGCCGAATCGTCGCTCAAATGGCAAGCCGGGGAATTTCTCGGGGTGTACAACCGAATGCAGCATGACGCGGTCATCGACGGCATCGAAGCTTCGCCCGTCGGAAGCATGATCCTTGCAGAAATGAACTATCGTGACGAATGGGTGACGACCCCTTCCAATCTTCTCAACCATTTAACAGAGAAGGCCGGAAACCAAGCCCGATCAATCGCGTGGCCGAAGACCGAAAAAGGCCTCTGGAATATTCTGAAGCGACTTGCACCCGGATTTAGAAGCATGAATATCGTGATAGGAAAGGTGCGTACAAAAACAGGACGTCTATACAAATTTACAAAGGTGGGGAGACAAGCGTCACAAGCCTCACCCGATGCTGAAAAACATCCGCAACCCAGCAATGACGTGGCTTCCAGCGATTTTTTCGACAACGGTGACGCTTGTGACGCTTTAAAACCGATCCCTCACGAATTGCTTAAGGATTCTGAAGTCATATGAGCGTGATGTTCAAAATCCACGAGACAAATTTCGAAATCATGCTGGCGGGTGAAAACGCTTTGCAAGTGAGCCCGGCTTCCAGGCTGACCGATGCGCATCGAGAATACATCCGCAAGCATAAACTCGCGCTGATCGACTGGCTCGTTGCTGAAAAACGGATTCGAGATTGGCTCGCCCGTATCGGCGAAACCGGCCCCGACATCATCGGCGAAACAGTCGGGCGATGCCGAGCCGACCCCGAAGTCCGGGCCTATTTTTTGACGAGGGTTAACACAAAACATTGATCCAACCAACCAAGGAGGGGGCGTTCCCATCTTTCGGCGGCCCCGCCAGAACGATGTTCCCGTTTCTTTCGAGCGCGTGAAAAATGAAGACCCCCGATCATCCGGAGAAACTCGTTTGACAACAACGACCTGCATTATTTGTTCAAAATCGTTGCCAGCACCCGCGAAAACCGGACGCCCGGCGGTTTATTGTTCACCGGCGTGCCGGAGGTTGGCTGAATACAAAATCAGCGCCATTCGGGATCGGTTGGCTGGCATGTGGGCCAAGCATTCACAGCTGACTCACACACGAGATGACGGTCTACGCGACCTGGCCGGCCGGGGGAGCCAAAAAATCATCGACGATTTGAAAGCTGAAATCTGCGATTCGGAGCAGGAACTCCCGACTTCTTAACGACATAATGGAACGCGAGGGAACATAATGACCACAAACTCATTATCGAGGTTGGGCGAAGCCGTGGCCCTGACCGTGACTGCCGGCCTCTCGCACTATCCCGATTCGACAAAATTATTGATCGCGGAGTCGGTCGCCGCCGGTAGCGTCATCCGAGTCACAATCGACATGCCGCCTTTCCGCGTCAAGGCCGAATTGATCGACGAGCGCGGCAAAGCGCTCACGCTCTTCGAAGTTTTGGAGGACCTCTCCGAGGCGACGATGAATTGACGCTGAGTTTCTATTCATCGTGTAAAGACATCCAAAGTGATGGAAACTACATTTTGTAACTCTTTACATCCATGAATGCAGAACCAGCATTCAGCCTGTTAAATGACATTTACAATCAGTAAGAAAACTGAAATATTGGATTGATAACCACAGGTATAACACATCATGCATGACTGTCTTATCATGATGTACAATCAACCATCCACGCATTGTGGCGCTGACCCTGAAGGCATGGCCCGGCCGTCGGACCATGTAACCATCGCGGGAGGCAGTCCGTGGACTGGCAGTACCTCCCCGTTGAACCGAACGCCTGGATTGCATTGATCCCGGCGGTTTTACCTGTTGTTAACCGAGGTTCAACTGCATGAAACACCTAATCGATTTACCCTGTTTTTTAACTAGCACCCTGCTGTTCTGTTCCGGCGCCGATCCGGCAACCTCGCGAATGCTCCAAATCAACAACATCGCGGAATCAGTCATTGCCGCGGCAGAAGCCCAGAATCGTGAGCTTACAGACGCCGAAAAGAATAAGCTAAAAGGATTGTTTGACGAGTTCTCAACTCTCGAAAGCTCCACGCTAGCAAGCGGGGGCCTGGCCCCGGAGCCGCTCCGGATGCGATCCCGAGGCAGGAAAACCGAGCCGGCACAACCCACAAACCACACCGTTCCGAATCTTGCCGGCTACACGGGATCGCAGCACGATTCGGGCTATCAGCCACGCACCGCACCTGCGAATCAATCGCGGCCCTTCGAAGGGCGTGACTTTTCGGCGCTTTTCGGCGCCGGACCAGCGCGGGACATGGGCGGTTTTTGGAGCGCTGGCGAGTACTTTCACACCGTGCTGGATCGCCTCGCCGATTCACGCCTTGTCGTCAATTCTCAGCTCGAGGGCGACGGCGGTAGCGGTGGTTTCGCGGTTCCAAATCAAATCGCTGCGAGCGTTTTCAATGAAACTTTGGAGGCCTGAACGGTCATGCCCCTGGCGACGATTTATCCGATGGCCACGAACGCGTTGACGATTTTGGCCGGCGATGCGGAGGATCGATCCACCGGCTCGATTGCCGGGATGAGGGGAACATGGCTGACTGAACCAAGGCCGGGGTGGTTCAAACCGCACGGTTGCGCACAATCGAACTACGGGCTTCGAAATTGGCGCTTTTCGGCCGACTTGTTAAGTGACGCGCCGTCCTTCGAGGTTCAACTGCGCAAAATCATGGCGGACTCGGCTTCCTTCAGCCTCGACGAAAGCTTTCTAGTTGGCGATGGCGTCGGTAAACCGCTCGGCATTTTGAGCTCTCCGTCGGCCATCACCGTGACCAAGGAAAGCGGTCAGGCGGCCGATACGATCGTTTATCGAAACCTCACCCGGATGTGGGCCCGGCTGCTCCCTTCGTCAACCGGGACTGCGGTGTGGCTCGCACACCCGTCCGTTGTTCCGAGTCTATTTCAAATGAGCTTCGAGGGCGCTTCGTCATCGGTCCCGGCTTACATGCCGGCCGGGTCGGGAGTTACCGGACCGGCACCGCAAAGCCTGTTCGGCCGACCTTTGATTTTTTCAGAAAAACTGCCGCAGCTTGGCGATCACGGCGACCTGACGCTCGTCGACTTGAACAAATATGCGATTGGCGTTCGTCAGGACCTGGGTATCTCGGCGTCGACCGACGCCGCTTTCATGAGTGATGAAATTACTTTTCGTCTTGTGATGCGCGTCGCCGGCAAACCGCTGATGAACAATGCCGTGAAACCGCGATCCGGCACGGATTCGCTGAGTTGGGCGGTTACACTTGAAGATCGAACCTAAAAAAAACGCTTCCAGCGGCAGGTGACGCCAAAGAAATAACAGCCGCCAGTAAAACATGAGGATACAACCTAAACCCCGGCCCGGGCAACCTGGCCGGGGTTTTTCATCAGCGGGGGTTGCAGGGGCGCAGTCCCTGAAAACCGAATCAGTGTATCCTGTCCTGATTGATACGATACGATACGGTGAGATGACGCAATCTACTCGGGGACGGTCCAGGTCTTCGACCGGTCGGATCGTGTCGCCCGGCCCGGCTTCGCCCCGATTCGCCCCGGCCGCGATCGCGGGGCGCAAGAACCCGCGGATGGCGGACAACCGCACCCGAAAGACATGCGGTTTTTTGTGTCTCTCGGTTTTATGCCGGGTGTCGGACAATACAACACCCCTCGGGGAAATATTCCGGCCGTCTTTGAGCGGTTTTCAGCGCCCGGCGCCTTCAACAATCAACCGGAGACACAATCATGAAAACCACTCCGCGACACTCAAGCCAAGTTGTTCCAGTGCTTCCTGTTCGGTCATGGGTTGTCCCCGGTGTCGTTAAGAAGGTTCAGGATTTCGGTTTCCGCGTCTTTTATTTCTGTGGTCAGGTGGCGGACGATTTGTCGGTGCCCCCGGCCGGCCAGGTCGCGTAGACCGTCATCTCGTGTGTGAGTCAGCTGTGAATGCTTGGCCCACATGCCAGCCAACCGATCCCGAATGGCGCTGATTTTGTATTCAGC
>JBOICY010000040.1:0-2036 GCA_050740335.1 Methylococcales bacterium
GGTACGGGTTGTCGCCCGACTCACTCCTTCCGAGGTCGCCAGGCAATCGTAACCTTCAAATACCGCGATCCAGGTCACCACGAATCCGAATACCACGCTCTTGATCACGCCGTTGAGGATATCATCGTGATAATCGATACTCGCCTGCATCTGGGACCAGAAGGCACCGTCGTCGACCCCGAGCATCCCGACCCCGACACCATGTCCTCCGAGCACTCCGATCATGCTGAATACTGCGGCCAGCAGCGGCATCGACAAAAAACCGGCAAAAAACCTCGGCGCCACGATCCGCTTCACGGGATCGACCGCCATCATCTCCATCCCCGAGAGTTGTTCTGTCGCTTTCATCAATCCGATTTCGGCGGTCAGCGCGGAACCCGCGCGCCCGGCAAACAGCAAAGCCGAAACGACCGGCCCAAGCTCCCGGACCAGTGAGGCCGCGACCATCACCCCGAGCGTTTGTTCCGCACCGAAGTCGGACAGAATAGTGTAACCCTGAAGACCCAGCACCATACCGACAAAAAGCCCGGAGATCGTGATCAGCGCCAGGCTCAGAACGCCGACCGAGTAGAGTTGGGCGATCAGAAGACCCGGACGCTTCAATACTTCCGGAACGCCACCCAGCATCAAGGCAAGAAAATAGGTTCCCCGTCCGAGCTTCTCGAAAATACCCAGTGTCGTTTCACCGAGGCGCTGAAAAATTCCATTCATATTATTTGCTAACGAGCGTGCACCCGGGTATCCCGATCCGTGTCAGGACAAAAGATCCTGCGTGTAATCAATCGCGTCGTAATGAAATCGTTCCGGACCATCGGGCGCTCCGGTCATGAACTGGCGAACCCGTTCCGAGGGGCTTCGACTCAGCGCCTCGGGCCTACCCTCGCCGATCACCCGTCCCTCGGAAATGACATAAATCCTGTCGGCGATCGTTGCAGTCTCCTGCACATCGTGCGAGACCACGATACTCGTCATTCCCAGGGTATCGTTCAACTCGCGGATCAGCTTGACCAGCACTCCCTTCGTGATGGGATCCTGACCCGTGAAGGGTTCGTCGTACAGGATCATCATCGGATCGAGCGCAATCGCCCTGGCCAACGCGACCCTGCGGCCCATCCCTCCCGAGAGTTTGGCCGGCGTCAGATCGCGCGCGCCGCGCAGACCGACTGCGTGCAATTTCATCAACACCAGCTTCCGAATCATCGATTCGGGAAGGCTGGTGTGTTCGCGGATCGGGAAGGCCACATTCTCGAACACGTTCAAATCGGTCAACAAGGCACCGCTCTGAAACAGCATGCCGATGCTTTTGCGCAATTCATAAAGACCATTGTGTCCCAGAGCGTGCACGTCCCGCCCGCCGACCAGAATCTTTCCACCGTCCGGACGCAACTGCCCGCCGATCAAACGCAATAGCGTGGTTTTTCCGGTTCCGCTCGGCCCCATGATCGCGGTAACCCGGCCGCGTGGAAAATTCAGATTGATCCGGTCGAAGATGACCCGTTCGCCACGCCTGAAGGTCAGGTCGCGAACCGTAACCAGACATTCGGTGTCAGAATCCGCTTGCTCCATCCGCGCTACCAATCCCCGCGTTTTTATTCGTAAAAACGATACATTGTCCACGATTTCCGGGTGATCAGTCAATACACGTTCGATGGGGACCCAGGGCTAATTCGTTCTAACCGGCGCAGTGGAGGTGGCGAGTGGGTTGTGCGATGCGAGTAATTTTCAGATAATCGAAAACCTGACGGACGTTGCGCTCCAGTTTGCGAAGGGTGGCGGCGACGCTGTCGCGGCTTTTGGACTGGATGAGTCCGATGGCGAAGCGACGTAGACGGGTGATGTTTTCGGGAGCATGACCGGAACGGATGGTGCAGCGATCTTCGTCCCAATCCCAATCGAGGATATAGTGGCAACTATTTTCGATGGTCCAGTGGTTGCGGTTGAAGCTCAAGACGGCTCGGGCATGGGCGGTTGGCGGAGTATGGCTGGTGATGGCGTAGACGACTTCAGTCGAAGACTGACCGGTTTTCTTGTTGAAC
>JBOICY010000041.1:0-2367 GCA_050740335.1 Methylococcales bacterium
GTTTCTGGACAGGCATCGAATCAACTTCCATGACCCCCTCCTTTTGGGATTATACCTGTCCAAATTTAAAGGGGCGCACGGCACATTCCACAACGGACTTGCCGTCGTAGAAATCAACAAGCAGGTCGGTTATATCGACAAGACTGGAACCATTATTGTCAAGCCGCAGTACGCATTGGGCTCGAATTTCTCCGAGGGCCTTGCATCCGTGCAAGTCGGACGCAGGTGGGGCTACATTGGAACGACCGGGAGGATGGTTATCGAGCCCCAATTCGAGGCGGCTTTCGGGTTTTCAGAAGGGTTCGCCGTGGTTTGCAATGGCAGCAAACCTGACTCGACCGGCGTTCTCAAAGGCGGGAAATGTGGCTTCATCGACAGGGCGGGCAAAGTCATGATCCCTTGGAAGTTTGACCTCGCCTTCGGATTTCAAGATGGCCTCGCTAAGGTGTACATTGGATACTTTGAAGAGGGACCGAAAACTGGCTATATTGACAAGACCGGGAAGTATGTCTGGGAGCCGACGAAATGATGGGTTCGGATGTTGCGCCGAAACTCGACGCCGGCGGCGTGCGGTATAATTGAAGGGCTGATGGGAACGACGCTCACGAAATTGTCGCTCGTTGGAGACGGAGAGGAAATCGTGCTGGAAACGATGGCGGACACCGGCGCCACCTACTCGGTCTTCCCTCGGGAAGTTCTGGATTCCTTAGGAATCCAGCCGGCCAAAGTTGTCGAAATCCAACTCGGGGATGGCTCCATCATCACTCGCAAAATGGGGAGCGCAAAAGTCCGCCTGAACGGGGACACTTTTCCGGTGACCGTCATTTTCGGTGAATCCGGTGATACGAGCGTTTTGGGTTTGACTGCACTTGAAATCTTCGGACTTTCCGTAGACCCGGTAAACCGGCGCCTCGTTCCCGCCCGCATCCTCTGGCTGTAGTCCTGTCAGATTCTGACCGCTGGTTCAGGGTAAAGCCTAATTAGGCAGGCCTCCACCTACGCCTCCCCCGCTAAAGATGATGGGGCTAGGCCTAATCAGTTGAAACCCGCTCGGTTCCGTATAATTTAGAAGCGCGGAGGGATGACCGAACGGCAAGGAACCGGTCTTGAAAACCGGCAATCCCGAAAGGGACTGGGGGTTCGAATCCCCCTCCCTCCGCCATTCGCCCCGTGCATACAGTCAGAGAATATCTGCCCTCAGACAAGCGACAAATTTCGGCCTGCATTGCGGCGCTACAGGAATTCGAGCGAACCCTCGAAAGTGATCGGTACGAAGGCGGGCGAATTGCGAATCAGTATTTTCGGCATTTGCTCGCCGAGGTCCGAAGGAAGAGAGGCAGAATCCTTGTGGCGGTGTCGGGTCGCAAGATCGCTGGTTTTGCGAGTTTCTGGTATGAGGACGAACCGGAAGGGTGCATCTCCGAACTGAAGCACTGCGCTTATGTGTCAGATATTGTCATCCTCCCGCAATATCGCAGGGCCGGACTGGGAATGAAATTAATTCAGGAAATTGAGCGACTTGCCGCAGAAGGTAACGCCGAGAGTATCATGGTCAATGTACTCGCCCGTAACCAGTTGGCCGCTGAGTTCTATAGGAAGGCCGGGTTCCGCGAATATGACATGACGTTTCTCAAGCAATTACGACCGGATTCAAACATGACAGAATGAAGATCACGAAGACGCTTTGTGTGACGAATCGCGAGGAGTGGCGGGCATGGCTCAAGCGGCACCACGCGACCGAGCCCGAAATCTGGCTTGTCTATTACCGGAAGGAAACCGGCAAGCCCTGCATCCCTTTCAACGATGCGGTCGAAGAAGCGCTCTGCTTTGGCTGGATTGACAGTACGCTGAAGCCGATGACCAACGGTTGCTTCGCCCAGCGGTTCACTCCCCGGCGACCGCGCAGTCCGCTTTCCGAAATGAACAAGGAACGCATCCGCCGCCTTATCAAGAACAATAGGATGACGCGCTTCGGATTGGCGAGAATCGAGCACGCATTTCAGGAACACAAGACAAAGAAGAGGGAGCGATTTGAAATCCCGGTTGACATTTTGAACGCCCTCAAGAAAGACCCGGATGCCTGGGAGCATTTCAATCGCTTCCCGGAATCCTACAAACGGATCCGCATCGGCTGGATTGACGCCGCTCGACGCCGGCCGGAGGTTTTTCAACAACGTCTGCGATACTTTCTAAAGATGACGGCCCAGAACAAGCGATTCGGCATGGTGCAGTAATGCTCGCCATGCTGACGTTCACCGGCCGCCCGCTATATAATTGATTAGGAATCCAATCGGAGGTGTGACATGAGAAATTCATGGCTGAATTTTATGGGGGGCGCGATGTTGCTCGCGGCACTCATGATAACCG
>JBOICY010000042.1:0-13338 GCA_050740335.1 Methylococcales bacterium
GTTTTTTTAGATACAACAACAATTTGTTTCGAACACAAGAAATAGCTTGACAATGGGGTCCGCTTTAGATCTAAAAGCGGACAGTTTATTTGCTACAGAACCGGACATTTCTATTTGTTGCTAACAAGGTCTTCGGACAACGCTTGTCAGGGTAGCTGCCTTCACGTTACCATTCCTTATTTAATTCATGTGAGGCAATGTGGATGATTCAAGGCAGTATCGTGGCATTGGTGACGCCGATGCACCCTGACGGCTCGCTGGACGAAGCCGGCTTGGGCCGATTGATCGAATATCATATTGAACAGGGAACAGACGGCTTGGTTGCGGTCGGAACCACCGGCGAATCGGCGACGCTCGATGAGGATGAGCATTGCGCGGTGATCCGCCAGGTCGTCGAGAAGGTTGCGGGTCGAATTCCGGTCATCGCCGGGACCGGAGCGAACTCGACCCGGGAAGCGATCAGCTTGACGCACTGCGCCAAAGAATCGGGCGCCGATGCCTGCTTGCTGGTGACGCCGTATTATAACAAGCCGACCCAGGAGGGTTTGTACCTGCATTACAAGGCGATCGCGGAAGCCGTCGATATTCCGCAGATTCTTTATAATGTTCCGGGACGGACGGCCTGCGATCTGTTACCGGAAACGGTGGCCAGGCTGGCCCCGCTCGAGAATATAGCAGGGATCAAGGAGGCCACCGGAGATCTGGAGCGCTTGCGCAGAATCCGGGAATTGTGTGGAATGGAATTTCCCTTATATTCGGGCGACGACGCGACGGCCTGTGAATTTTGTCTTCAGGGTGGTATCGGCGTGATCTCGGTCACCGCGAACGTTGCGCCCGCATGGATGCATCGGATGTGCGCGGCGGCGATCGCGGGCGACCGCGAAACCGCGCTGGAGATCGATCGGAGTCTCGCCGGCCTGCACAGACAACTGTTCGTCGAATCCAATCCAATCCCCGCAAAATGGGCGGTTCATGACATGGGATTGATCGATCGGGGGATTCGCCTGCCGCTGACCTGGTTGCGTGAGGACTTCCACGGTCTGGTGCGCGATGCGATGCGACAGGCAAAGGTCTCGACAGCGCGTTCGCCGGACTGATCCAGTCATTTCGAACTATGCGAGTAGAAATCCGCATTTTACTGTTCCTGGCTGTTCTCGGATGGATTCAGGGATGCGGTTCCTTCGAAAATATACTCCCTGACCGCGAAAAGGAGTATAAGTACAGTACCGAGATTCCACCGCTTGAAGTGCCGCCGGATCTGACGATTTCAACCATCGAGGATTCGCCGATCCGGCCCTTGTCGGGCGGTTCGTCCGGGAGTGCCGGAACGGGACCCGGTGTCAAGCAAGGGCCCTCCGTACAGGAAGAGCTTCCCGAGCCCGGCAAGGCGGAACCCGCGCCGGATGTTGAGCACTCGGCCGAAGGCGCCTATATCAGTATCAAGGAAAAATTTCCGATCGCCTGGAGAATGGTCGGCCGGGCCTTGAGCCGGCTCGAGATCGAGGTGCAAGATCTGAACCGTTCGGAGGGGCTTTATTACATCATTTTCGAAGACAGACGGAAGCGTAAAGCCGACGACAGCATCTGGTCGAGTCTGGCGTTCTGGAGCGATTCCACCACCGTCAAGGAACAGCATTTCCGGGTGCGAGTCGATGACAAATCGGATACCACGGAGGTGCGGATACAGGATGATGATGGAGCCGTGATGTCGGAGGGTATGGGATTGGACCTCCTGCAGATGATCCAGAACAAAATAAACGAGCAGATTGCGGAAAAATAGCCGGCGCCCGCAATCATTTCAGCAGCCGAAACCTCGTATCGCCTCGATGATCGTAAAGAAATCGGGCCCCTCGGCCCTGTCTTTGTTCAGACTGAGGAAGCTGTGTTCCGAGTTGCGGCATCTGGAACCGCGTATCCGGGCCATTCAAGCGCGCTATCTGCACTATATCGACACCGAGCCTGAATTCGATCCTGCCGCGACAGCCATTCTCGATCGTCTTCTGGAATACGGCGAGGCTCCGATTCCAAGTGATTTCGAAGCGCACGATACTCTGATCTTCGTCCCGCGTCCGGGAACCATTTCACCGTGGTCCAGCAAAGCGACCGAAATCGCAAGGCGATGCGGTCTCGAAGGAGTCGCACGGATCGAACGCGGATGTCTTTATTCGTTTTCGATCGACGGTGGTGAAAGGCTGGGCAAGCGCGCCAAGGAGTCCATGCTGCCACTCCTGCACGACCGGATGACCCAGGTCCTGATCGATGCTTCCGAGGAAATCGGGATTTTCGCGCGAGCGAATCCCGGTCGATTGCAAAGGATTCAATTGAAAGGCGATCCGTCGCGGGCCCTCGGAGAGGCGAATCAGCGACTCGGGCTAGCGCTTTCCCGGGATGAACTGGACTATCTGGTGGCGAGTTTTCAGGCCCTCGGCAGAGATCCCTCGGATGTCGAATTGATGATGTTCGCCCAGGCCAATTCGGAACATTGCCGGCATAAAATCTTCAATGCCAGCTGGAGCATCGACGGCCGGCTTGAGCCCCGCACTCTGTTCGACATGATTCGCTTTTCTTCCGACGCAAATCGGAACGGAATTCTGTCCGCCTATCATGACAACGCAGCGGTCATGGAAGGTCATACGGCCGAGGTTTTTTACCGCGATCCGGAAACCCATGAATATCGCTATCGGAGCGAAGCGGTTCAGATCCTGATGAAGGTCGAGACCCACAATCACCCGACCGCGATTTCACCGTTCCCGGGGGCCGCGACCGGATCGGGCGGCGAAATTCGCGATGAGGGCGCGACCGGCCGCGGTTCCAGTACCAAAGCCGGCCTGACCGGCTTCAGTGTTTCCAATTTGCGGATTCCGGGCTTGATCCAGCCTTGGGAAAGCGATTTCGGCAAGCCGGATCGGATCGCATCGGCGCTGGAGATCATGCTGCAGGGCCCGATCGGAGGGGCGGCCTTCAATAACGAATTCGGCCGGCCCAATCTTGCAGGTTATTTCAGGAGCTTCGAATCCGCCGGTCCCGGAGCGCAGCGCGACCACCGTTTCGGTTATCACAAGCCCATCATGATCGCGGGCGGCATGGGTAACATCCGTTCCTCGAATATCGAGAAGAGGACAATCCCCGAGGGCGCCCCGATCGTCGTGCTCGGCGGGCCCGCGATGTTGATCGGTCTCGGCGGCGGCGCTGCTTCCTCACAAGCGACCGGGGCCGGTTCGGAATCCCTGGACTTCGCCTCGGTGCAACGGGAAAACCCGGAAATGCAGCGCCGCTGCCAGGAAGTGATCAATCGTTGCAGCGCCATGCAGGATAATCCGATCCTTTCGATTCATGATGTCGGGGCCGGCGGATTATCGAACGCGGTTCCGGAGATCCTGCGCGGCAGCGGACGCGGCGGGTGTATCGAACTGGCCGCGATTCCGAGCGCCGATTGGTCGATGTCGCCCTTGCAGATCTGGTGCAATGAAGCGCAGGAACGCTATGTGCTGGCCCTGGATCCGGACACACTGGCGCTGTTTGCCTCGATCTGTAAACGGGAACATTGCCCCTTTGCGGTGATCGGCCGGGCCACCGAAGTGGAACACTTGGTTGTGTACGATAGAGCAAAGGACTGCAATGTGATCGATATCCCGATGTCCTTATTGTTCGGTAAGCCTCCCAAACAGCACCGGACTGGCCAGACGCTGGAAGTCAAACACCGTGCCCTCGATCTACACGGGATCGATATTTGGGAAGCGGCGCGCAGAGTCTTGCAATTGCCCGCAGTCGGCAGCAAGAGTTTCCTGGTTACGATCGGCGACCGTTCGATCACCGGTCTCGTGGCACGGGACCAGATGGTAGGACCCTGGCAGGTTCCGGTCGCGGATGTCGCGGTGACCGCCTCGGGCTTTCACAGCGATTGCGGGGAAGCGATGGCGATCGGTGAAAGGACGCCCATCGCGGTCATTGATGCGCCTGCTTCCGGAAGGATGGCGGTCGGTGAGGCGATCACGAATCTGGCGGCCGCCAGCATCGGGTCGCTCGGTGACGTGAAACTGTCCGCCAATTGGATGGCCGCGGCAGGCAGCGAGGGCCAGGACGCCGCCTTGTATCGGACGGTTCGCGCCATCGGGATGGGATTATGCCCCGAACTCGGCATTGCGATCCCGGTCGGCAAGGATTCCCTGTCCATGAAAATGGTCTGGAACGAGGGGGATCGGGAATGCGTGGTGAGCGCGCCGGTTTCGCTGATTGTTTCGGCCTTTGCTCCAGTTTCCAAGGTCCGGCGGACCTTGACCCCGCAACTGATATTGAATCGCGGAGCCACCGATCTGATTCTGATCGATCTTGGCCGTGGCAGGAACCGATTGGGTGGTTCCGCGCTCGCGCAGGTTTATTCGCAGATCGGTTCGGAAGCTCCGGATCTCGACGATGCGGGGCTTTTCAAAGCCTTTTTCCGATGTATCCAGATCCTGAATCGAAAGAGGAAACTGCTCGCCTATCACGACCGCTCCGATGGCGGCCTTTTTGTAACTTTATGTGAAATGGCGTTTGCGGCGCGCTGCGGACTCCGAATTGAACTCGACGATCTCGGATCGGATCCGCTCAGGGCACTGTTCGCCGAGGAACTCGGTGCGGTGATCCAAGTGCAATGTGATGAGACTCCGATCGTCTTGAAGCTTCTCGAAGGCGAGGGATTCGGAGGGTGCTGGCATGTGATCGGATGTCCCGCCACGAATCAGACGATCCGTTTCGAACTTGGAGCACAAGTCCTATTGCTCGCTTCCAGGGCGGAACTGCAGCAAGAGTGGTCGAGAACCAGTTTTCAGTTGCAATCCTTGCGCGACAATCCCGAGTGCGCACAACAGGAATTCGACGCGATCGGTAACGATCGCGATCCGGGCTTGAACCCGAGTTTAAGTTTTCGGCCCGAGGATCATTTGGATTTTCCAACTCTGAAAACCCAAAAACCGGCCGTTGCCATTTTGCGGGAGCAGGGTGTCAACGGTCACGTGGAGATGGCCGCCGCATTCGATGCCGCGGGGTTCTCCTGTATCGATGTGCATATGAACGATCTAATGCAGGGCCTGAGTGATCTGCGGAATTATGCCGGACTGGTGGCCTGTGGCGGGTTTTCCTATGGCGATGTGCTCGGAGCGGGCAGAGGCTGGGCTAATTCCATTTTGTTGAATCCACGGCTCCGGAACCAGTTCAGCGAATTTTTTTCGCGCAGCGATACATTCGCTCTCGGCGTCTGTAACGGATGTCAGATGTTGAGCGCCCTGACCGGGATCATGCCCGGCGCGGAATACTGGCCGAGGTTCAAGCGCAATTATTCGGAGCAGTTCGAGGCGCGGGTGGTCCTGGTCGAAGTTCAAAACTCCCCGTCGATTTTTTTCAAGGGTATGGAGGGTTCTAAAATCCCGGTCTGCGTCGCCCACGGAGAAGGCCGCGCGGAATTCAGCGTCGATCCGGATCGGATCCGGGCCGCTTCCGCGGTCGCACTGTGTTATACGGACAATTTTGGCCAGCCGACCGAAACCTATCCATTCAATCCGAACGGCTCGCCGCGCGGCATCGCGGGTTTAACCAGCCTGGATGGACGCTTTACCATCCTGATGCCGCATCCAGAGCGGGGCTTTAAAACGTTTCAGCATACCTGGGGCAGTCCGGATTGGGGTGAATTCAGTCCCTGGATGCGGTTCTTCCGGAATGCCCGGGAATGGGTAGCTTGAATTGTTTTCGAGGGAGCCCAAGCAGAATAACGCCGTTCCAACCGACCGATTTTAATTTCGATCAAAGCCTCGCAATGTTTAGCCAAAACTTTCCCCGCAAGGTCTATACTTGAAGCAAGAGTCTTTAAGTATAGGTTTTAGTTTCAAGATTCTCCAATTTTGTCGAGTCGGTTTTTATGCAAAATGTGACGTACCCCGAAAATTTGAATCCGGACATGAGTGGCCAGCCGAGTTCACTAGCCCCATCCACTGTTTTCGAGAACGGTGACCTGATCCTTTATTTTCTCGAAAAGATCGGGGTGGAGTATATATTCGGTATTCCCGGGGGGGCCATCGAGCCTCTGTATAATGCGCTGGGCAGGAGTCAGGCGCGGGGCGGCATTCGCCCGGTGATCGCGCGGCACGAAACCGGAGCCGCGTTCATGGCGGATGGATATACGCGTGAAAGCGGTATCCTGGGGGTCTGTTGCGGGACCACGGGTCCGGGGTCTACCAATCTGCTGACTGGCGTGGCCTCGGCTTATGAAAATGAAATACCCGTGCTGGTGATCACCGCGCAGACCGCTCTGCATACATTCGGTAAAGGCGCGTCGCAGGAATCATCCTGCACTAGCGTGAATACCCTCGGCATGTTTCAATATTGTACGCGCTATAATTCCCTGGTTTCGCACGCTCAGCAATTGGAGCATAAACTGGCCGCGGCGATCGTGACCGCGCATCAGTTTCCGCGCGGCCCGGTTCACCTTTCGATACCCACGGACGTGCTCGCGGCGCCCGCGGAACTGAAGGGTTATCATCTCGACCCGGATAACCTGAAAATTCGTGAAATTCCGGTTAGTCCAGCGGTGATATCCCGTCTCGTGGATGAGCTCAACCATGCCAGAAAGCCGGTTTTCGTGCTCGGGTCCGGTGCGGCCGGGTTTGCGCGGGAAGTGACTGATCTGGCTGTTTTGTTGAATGCAACGATCGTGACTTCGATTGACGGGAAGGGTTTGGTCAGTTCCTACCATCCGCTTTTTCGAGGCGTGTTCGGTTTCGCGGGCCATCACAGCGCGATGGAAACGCTCAGAGACCCGGACGTGGATCTCGTGATCGCTTTCGGCAGCAATCTCGGTGAACTTGCGACCGGTGGATGGGATGAAAAATCCTTGCTCAACGATCGATTGATTCATATCGATCCGGTCGCGGCGCATTTTATACGGGGGCCCATGGCGCGCCTGCAGGTGATCGGGTCCATCGATCTGGTTTGTCTTCACTTGATTGAACATTTGTCGGAAATCCAATCCAATAAGCGCTTGCCGATTACTTTGGGGTCTGCTGACCCGGTAACGGATGTTCAACGCAATCCTTTCATACGGCCGGGGTTACCGGGTTGCAGCCTGAGCGAAGAGGATAAATATTTCGATGACAGCAGCCCGATCAAACCGCAACGCTTGATGAACGACCTCGGACGGCTGTTTCCGCCATCGACCCGATTTCTTGCCGATATCGGGAACTCCTTCGCCTGGGCGACGCATTATTTACACCCGGCCGATCGAAGGCTCGGTAACCGCCGCTCACCGGAGCGGCCCGATTTTCTGGATCCGGGTCGCAGGAAAAAGCAAAATTCGAGGGTGGCATTCGCGTCCTATCGTTCGGGAATCGAGTTTGCCTCGATGGGTTGGGCGATCGGCGCGGCGGTTGGAACCGCATTCGCGAATCCAAACTGCCCCGTGGTATGCATTACAGGCGATGGCAGCATGCTCATGAGCGGTCAGGAAATCACGGTCGCCCGGACCGCGGGCCTGACCGTGATCTTCGTGGTTCTGAATGACGCCGCGCTGGGCATGGTCAAGCACGGCCAACGACTCGCGGGAGCCAAGCGGATCGGGTTTGAACTGCCTTGGGTCGATTTTAAGAAGTTCGCGGAATCCATGGGAATCGAAGCCTATACGATCCATTCACCGGACGATCTTGCCAACCTCGATATTCAGGCAGTGTGCGCGCGAAAGGCTCCAACCCTGCTGGACGTCTATATCGATCCCGAGGAAGTGCCGCCGATGGGGCTGCGTGTGGAATTACTCCGGTCGCAAAGGAGCCCGAATGAAAACCGAACAGATATCGAGCAGAATCTGGAACGAGATTCCGGAGAAAGATAACCCCTTTGCGGCTTCTGTCTGTTTATGCAGAGGTTATGATGTTTTCGACGATCTGCTCCAGAATGCCAGTTGGATCGAATACATTTACCTGTTATTTATCGGCGAAAAGCCGGATAAGCCTAAGGCGCGATTGCTCGAATCGATAGCGCTCGCGTTGGCGAATCCCGGGATTCGCGATCACGGCGTCAGGGCCGCGATGAATGGCGGAGTGGGCGGCTCGACCAACGCGGCGAGTCTGATTGCCGCGCTCGCGGTCGGCGCGGGTCAACTGGGCGGCGCCCGGGAAATCTTTCTCGCAGTGACTCATTGGCAATCCTGCGGCCGCGATCTGTCGCTTTGGGAAACGGCGCTTAAAATCAAGGACGAAGAACGTGTCGCCGATGTATGGGCGGAAATGGAATATCCCGCCGGATTCGATCCCTACGGTAAAAATTGTTCCCGCCCGGTTCTTCAAGTACTAGAAACCCTATCCGAACTTGTTCCGAGTGGACCCCTTTCCTGGTTAAAGCAAAATCGATTGGCCTTGGAGGCAGTCACAGGCATTCCCTTGGCTCTTTCGGGTGTAGCGGCCGCGGCCTTTCATGATCTCGGTTTGACTCCCGATCAAGCCGAAATGCTTTATTTAATTCTGCGATTACCGGGTGCGGCGGTTCATGCCCTGGAGCAAAAGGGATACGGATGGCGTAAATATCCTTTTTTTCGGGATAACCTACACTATACGGGAAGGCCGTCAGAGCTAAACGAAGATTAGTTAAGGGAGGGATGTTATGCATCGGCCACAAGAATTATCGCAGTTCGAAGACAGATGGGTTACCGGGATGGGAGCCGCGGTTTCCCAAAGTCCGGTGATGTTTCGAGACCGGGGACTTCATGGCGATCTTTGCGAATCGAGTTGGCTTGAAGTTTATCTTTATGGAATTACCGGGAGGTCCTTCAATACTTTGGAGCTGCGGGTACTGAATGCGATCTGGACGTTTACCAGCTACCCAGATCCCAGAATCTGGAACAACCGGGTGGCGGCTTTAGCAGGAACTGCAAGGAGTACCGGAACCCTGGCCATTAGTTCCGCGATTGCCGTTTCGGAGGCAGAACTCTACGGCGGTAAGCCGTTGATTCGGGCGATTGATACCTTAAAAAGAGCGAAAGATTGGGTACAGAACGGAAACCTCTTAGATGATTTTGTCAGACAAGAATTAAAAAGGCACCGAAAAATTGCCGGGTTTGGACGGCCTCAGGCAAGCGGTGACGAGAGAATCAAGCCGATGTTGGACTTTCTTCAGAAAATCGGACACAAGCATGGCCCGCATATTGATATAGCGTTCAACATTGAAAAATTTTTGCGGGAGGGCAGGTGGCGTTTCAGAATGAATTATGCCGGCTTGGTTGCTGCATTATGTGCTGACATGGGATTTTCAACCTCTGAATTTTATCGGTATATGATTCCTGTTTTTTTAGCTGGCTTTACGCCCTGTTATATGGATGCATTAGAGCATCCGAAAGGTAGTTTTTTCCCGATAAGATGTACTCGGATTAATTACGAAGGTCCCGAAAGGCGATCCTGGGATTAAGCCGCGTAGATTCCGGAGCGTTTCCGTATCAACCGTGGAGAATTTTGCCTATTACCTTTCAAGAAACAGTGAGTGATTCGTTCAGGTAATCTATAAACAGATGCTAAGAAAACTTTTCAGTTACTTGATAGTGTTGGTGGGTGCGTTGGTGTCCGGAATAGCGTGGGCACTGGATGAAGATGAACTGGATATCGCGGATGCTTATGGCGGCGAACAATACATCAGCATAGCAACTGGAAGCCAAACCTTGCTGCGTCTGGCGCCCGCGGTCGCTTCGGTAATCACCGCAAGCGATATCCAGAAGATGGGGTCGACCGATCTGAATCAGGTACTCGAAACGGTGCCAGGACTCCATGTTTCGGCGTCCACCACTAATTTCAATCCGGTTTTTACCATACGGGGAATTCACACCGATTCCAATGCGCAGGTCCTGATGTTGATTAACGGAATTCCGATTACCAATGTATTCTCCGGGAATCGGGGGCAGGTCTGGGGCGGGATGCCGGTGCAGAATATTGCCCGGATCGAAGTCATACGCGGACCGGGATCCGCGGTTTATGGCGCCGACGCATTTGCCGGAGTGATCAACGTCATTACCAAGACAGCCAGTGAACTTGACGGACTGCACACTGGATTCAGGGCCGGAAACTTCGAGACCCGTGAAGGCTGGCTTCAGTATGGTAGCAATTTCAATGGCCTGGACGTGGCCTTCTCGTTCCAGGCCGGATCGACCGACGGTCAAAGACGAATTGTTGACTCGGACGCCCAAACCTTTTTCGACAGCCAGTTTGGAAGCCGGGCCTCACTGGCGCCGGGTCCTGTCAGCGTCGGACGCCGATATATCGATACCAGTCTTGATCTGGCACTCAGCGACTGGCGCCTGCGTCTGTGGTGGCAAGGGAGGGACCGGGTAGGCACCGGTGCAGGATTCGCTCAGGCGCTGGATCCGCAGGGAAGCAATACAAGTTCGCGGTTTAACGCCGACTTGACTTATGAAAATAACCACTGGTTTGATGACTGGGGGTTAACCGCTCAGTTCAGTTTTTTTGATGTTGCCAACCGATCGGATCTTGTTCTATTCCCTCCCGGTTCCGCATTTCCGCAATTCAACTCCCAGGGGCAAGTGGTGGCGTTGAATGCATTTCCCAATGGTGTTCTCGGGAGTCCGGATACTTTCGAACGTCATTATCGCGCAGACTTTTCCGGAACTTATACAGGTTTTAGAAATCATGCGCTCAGGATCGGTGCGGGCTACCGATTCCAGGACCTGTATAAGGTTGTAGATAATAAAAATTTCTTTCAGACGGGTAATCCCTTTCCGAGCCCGCTTCAGCCGGGCATGACTGCAACTCCTTTTATTTCTCCGCACAGCCGCGGTGATGCCTATGTTTTTCTACAGGACGAGTGGAACCTCTGGAAGGATTGGACCTTAACGGGAGGCTTGCGATACGACAATTACTCGGATTTTGGCAGCACGGTAAATCCGAGGCTGGCTCTGGTCTGGCAGACCACCTACACCTTGACCAGCAAGTTAATATACGGCAGGGCGTTCCGGGCTCCTTCGTTCGGCGAACAATTCAACAATCTGGAAACGCCGGCATTCCTCGGTAATTCGGGTCTCAAGCCGGAGACGATCAACACCCTGGAACTGGCGTTTGATTACCAGCCGAGAAATGACCTCAAAGGCAAACTGAATTTATTCCATTATTGGTACAACGACATTATCAGGCCGATCGCGAATTCGGGTTCGGCGACCAGAACATTTCAGAACGCCGGAAATCAACGGGGTTACGGATTTGAACTTGAAGGGGGGTGGTCCCCCCTTGACTCTTTGCATTTCACGGCGAATTACGCATTTCAAAAATCTCAAGACAAAAGAACCAATTCAAATGCCGGTTTTGCTCCGACGAACCAGGTTTATGGACGCATGGACTGGGAGTTCTACCGGGACTGGAACCTCGATGTGCAGACCAACTGGGTCGGTGATCGCAAGCGCCCCGCTTTTGATAACCGCGCCCAGGTTCCCGATTACTTCACGGTGGATATGAGCATGCGCGGCAAGGATATTTTTAAGAACTTGGGCGTCAGTTTGTCGGCCTGGAATTTGTTCAATTCCAATGTAAGAGAGCCGAGTCCGCCATTCCCCAATTCACAATCCAGTTTGGTTCCCGGAGATTTCCCGACGATCGGAAGAAGTTACTATTTTGAGCTTAATTACAATTTACACTAATTAATATTCCGAGAATTGTTTCTAATCGGATCGGGATGTTGCGTGAATTTTGTTGAGCGCTTTGTGTTGCTTGCCTTCTTGATGGCGTCAAGTATTTGGGGTTATGCCGCCGGCGAGCCGCTGGGTGTTGTGTATCCAGAATCGGAATCGCGTGATCTTGAAAAGGTATTTGACACGATAATCAGTGGAATCGAAGATGCAACCGGCGCCAGAATTGACAAATATTTGCTGGGAAAATCCTTCGATTCCGCAAAGCTGGAATTTGACATCAAGGGGAATGGAAACCGTGTCATATTAGCTCTGGGCGCACGCAGCCGGAAGGCGGTGCACGAACTGGACATTAATATTCCGGTCGTGGTTGGCGCGGTCCTTTCTGAAGCGGAAGAACCCGACCAAAAGGAATTGACCGGGATTTCAATGCTTGCCGATCCGAGCATGTTACTCAATAAGCTGGTCTCATTCGCACCGGCTATCAAAATCGTTTCGGTCGTTTACAACCCGGACAACAACCAATCCTCGATTGATGATGCTTCGGAATCCGCGAGGCGGATGGGATTAAGTCTGGATGCCCGTCCCGCCCGGGACATTCATTTATCGGCTCAGATTTTTAAGGAACTCGCGGATACGGTTGATGGCCGAATCAATGCCATCTGGCTGTTACCCGACCGATCAACGATTGATTCGGATACTATTTTGCCTCCCTTGCTTGAAAAAGCCTGGAATCGGCAATTTATCGTTTTCTCCAGCAAACTGGATCATGCCAAGCGTGGCGTACTGTTTTCGATGTATCCCAATAACTTTCAAATGGGTCGGGACTTGGGTAAACTGGCCAAACAGGTCGAGGTTAATCCGGTACGGACGGGGGTAACCGGCTTGAAATCATTGAAGACTGCTGTCAATATAAGGACGGTGAAGCATTTGGGCATCGATTTATTATCAAGGGATAGTCATTCATTTGATTTGGTTTTTCCGATGGAGTGATAGTCTTTAATTGAGTATGGCTTTCCGATTTCACACCAAGTTCAGTTTTAATCAGCAGTTATCGACGACTTTCGTTGTGGGTATTCTGATCCTGTCGCTGATGTCTTCTTCATTGATTTCGCTGGTCGTGAGTCAATTGGCCGAAGACCGATTCATTGGCCAGGGTATTCAGATGACCAACAGCTTCGCTTCTCAAAGCAGGCTGGCTCTTCTTTACGGCGCACCGGAGAATGCCCAATTACAGGCCGAAACCCTGCTCGGCTTCCCGGATGTCTCAGAAGTCTCCATTTTTCTTCCCGACCAAAAACCGCTGTTGGTGAAAGGCGAAGCCCGTGACGACATTCGAACTGATTGGACGACCGGGCTGACCAAGGAGGCGCGCCTGATCCACGAAACCAGCGAATCCTGGGTTTTTGCGGCCAAGGTGACCCCGTCGTTTGTCAACGACGGGATCGAATCGGAACTCGAAGGCCTTCCACCCGCGGAACTCACGCTGGGCTTGGTCCGAGTGGCCATGAGCAAAGGCCGCCTGCATGTGATGACGCAAAGGATTTTGATTGTAAACATTCTGATTGCTATTTCACTGGCTTCGATTCTGCTGGTGTTTCTGCGTTTTATCACCAGGAAACTCACGACTCCCCTGGTAAACCTGTCGGGCATCATGAAACGGGCCGAAAACGGTGAAACGCAAATCCGGGCGGAAC